>JANTFY010000011.1 GCA_024763185.1 Gammaproteobacteria bacterium
AGCAGGTAATCGCGATCACCATGAATAATCGCCTGAGCGGTAATCATCTCGGTATAAAGCAGCATATGCCTGGAAAACAGGCGCAGAAAGTAACGATCGTGTCGATCGGTACAATCCATCATCGGAGCGATACAAAAACGCCGCTGTAACGCAGTCATAACCTAATAAACTTCGAAAAAACGTTAATGTACTGATTTTCAATAGCCTTTGCACGGAGCATCTTTGCGCGACTGATGGAATATTAAAAATACAGTAGAATCCTCATGCATGAGTCGATACCGCCCACCTGCGCCGAAAAAATCACCCTACATCACGCCTGATGGCATGCAGGCCCTGCAACAGGAGCTAAAGGACCTATGGCTCAAACGTCGTGTTGTGGTAGCCGCCCTGTCGGCTGCCGCGGAAGAAGGTGACCGCTCGGAAAACGCAGAATACATCTATCGCAAAAAAGAATTACGCGAAATCGACCGACGTATTCGTTATCTGCAAAAACGCCTGCCCGATCTCAAGGTTGTGCTCAAAAAACCATCACAAATCGACCAGGTCTTTTTCGGAGCTACGATAGAACTGCAGGACGACGAGGCAAATACAATCCTTTATCGTATCGTCGGGGCTGATGAATTCGATCACCAGCCACATTACATCAGTATCGACTCGCCGCTGGCCCGGGCCTTGTTAAAACGCAGGCTGGATGATGAGGTATTGGTAAAAGTGCCGGCCGGACACCACAACTACTGGATAACCGCGATTTCGTACTGAATTGTTTTTCCTGGTAACTTTGAAAAGTCAAATAAAGTATTTTTTGTAACCAGTACAAATATTTAATTTTATAATTAACACCGTAACAATTTATTTTTTTCGTGATTGAACCTCATTAGACTTTTACAGTCTCAAATCGCATTAAACCTATAAGGACTAAAAAATGAGAACCTCGCTATCACTGCTATTGTTTTACGGCCTGTCATTATTCATGCCAAACGCCTTGGCTGATAAGGCTGTTTTTGCCGGCGGTTGTTTCTGGTGCATGGAATCCGACTTCGAAAAACTACCCGGCGTGAGCGATGTTATTTCGGGATTCACCGGCGGTGAATTGAAAAACCCGACCTACAATGGCAACCATGACGGCCATTACGAAGCGATTGAAGTGACCTATGATCCTAAAAAAATCAGCTACCAGGATTTACTCGATCACTACTGGGTGAATGTGGACCCATTTGATGACAGCGGTCAGTTTTGTGATAAAGGATTCAGTTACTTAAGTGCCCTTTTTGTGGCCAATGAAAAAGAGCGTGAACTGGCTGAAAAATCCCGTTTGAAGGTGGTACAGGAGTTTCCCGGTCAGAAAGTCGTAACACCCATACTGGACAGCTCGGTATTTTACCCTATTGCCGGCGAAGAAAGTTATCACCAGGATTATTATAAAACCCATCCGGTACGCTACAAATATTACCGCTGGAGCTGTGGTCGTGATAAACGACTGAAACAGATCTGGGGTGACAGGGTCACCCATTAATCAGTGTGTTCTTTTCACACTGAGTACATTGGGGATTTGCGCGAGTTTATCCATGATCTTAACCAGTTGATCTACACTGGATACTTCCACCACGAGTTTTGAATAAACCATCTGTTCTTCCTTGTTGGAAGTAGATTGAATATTGAGCAGGTTGATTTTTTCATTGGCCAGCACATTACTGATATCGCGCAGCATTCCGCTACGGTCGTAGGCAGACAAGGAAATTTCGGCCTCAAAGACCGAACCCGAGCCACTACCCCACTCCACCTCGACCAGGCGTGCTTTCTGATCCTCGGCCAGATTATTAATATTGTTACAATTCTGCTTATGAATGGTCACTCCGGAACCTTTAGTGATAAAACCAATGATATTATCGCCCGGCACAGGTTTACAGCATTTGGCAAAATGGGTTAGCAGGTTGCCAACGCCCTGAATGACCACTTCATCCTTTTTATGAGACTTTGCAGCTTCCGGCTTTTTGATCTTTTTAAACGGATCTGCCTTATCCAGCGCTGCATCCTGCTGCAGGTAACCGATAATCTGGGCCGCGGTAATAATACCGCGCCCGATATCGGCAAAAAACTGATCTTCGTCCGAACGCTTAAAATGTGCCACCACCCGGGCCACATCGATATCGTGAAAATTGTATTTAACCAGTTCTCGTTCATACAGATTTTTACCATCCTGCATGTTTTGTTCAAAATCGAGCTGGTTAAACCAGTTTCGAACCTTGGCCCGGTTACTGGCTGATTTCAGATAACCCAGGTTTTTATTCATCCAGTCACGACTGGGTGCTTCTTCTTTTGCCGTGAGCACCTCAACCTGTTCGCCGGTTTGTAGTTCATAGGTCAGGTTAACGATGCGACCATTCACCTTGGCCCCACGGCAGCGATGCCCGACGGAAGAATGAATGGAATAGGCAAAATCCAGCGGAGTCGCGCCAGCCGGCAAATCAACCACCTGCCCCTGCGGTGTAAACACGTAAACCCTGTCCGTGGAAAGCTCGGTGGAAAAACCGGACAAGGCATCGGTGGCACTTTCCTCTGAACCCGACAACAGGTCACGCATGATGCCAATACTTTTTTCCATGCGCTGATCCAGCGAAACCCCTTCCTTGTAGCGCCAGTGCGAGGCCACACCAAATTCCGATTTTTGATGCATTTCATGGGTTCGGATCTGTACCTCAACCACCTTGCCACCCTCGGCCATGACCGCAGTATGCAGGGACTGGTATCCGTTCTCCTTGGGGTTGGCAATATAATCATCAAACTCGTCAGGAATGGAGTGCCAGTTGGTGTGCACGATACCGAGTACCGCATAACAATCGGCCACGCTATCCACCAGCACCCTGACGGCACGCACATCGAATAACTGGTGAAATTCAAGATGTTTACGTTGCATCTTGCGCCAGATACTGACGATGTGCTTGACCCGGCCACTGACACTGGCCTGGATGTGTGACTGTTCAATCTTGGACTTGAGTTCGTCGGTAAACTGCTTAATGAACTGTTCCCTGTCATCGCGGCGTTCTTCCAGCAGGCCGGCTATACGTTTGAAGGTCAAAGGTTCCAGAGCACGGAATGACAGATCTTCCAGCTCCCATTTCAAAGTACCTATACCCAGACGGTTAGCCAATGGCGCATAGATATCGAGTGTCTCGCGCGCCACGCATCGACGCTCCTCATAACTGCAGTGCTTCAACAGCTTCAATCGATTTACGCGGTAGCACAGCTTGATCAGCATCACCCGGACATCCTTGATGATGGCCATCAACAAGCGTCTTAATTTTTCAGCCTGTTGCGGGGTGCGAAAACGGTGTTCGTTGCATTCCTGCATGCTGTTCAGGGTTATTACCCCGCGCGCGAGTTCCAGCACGCTGTCCCCAAAGCGGTTTTTGATCTCATCATCCGACAGGCTGTCTTTCAGCCCCATATCACTGACCAGGGTGGCAATGACGGTGTTTTTATCCACCCCGAATTCAACCAGGCGCAATACCGTATCGATCGCGCGCGGTCGGCATTTCTCGGGTTTTTTGGCATTAAAGGCCAGTTCAAGCGCCTGTTCAAGATCCTCATCCCAATCCATCTTGGCGGATAATGCCTGGCGATAATAATCGATAGTATGTTCTGTGCTTGGAGTCATGGGTGCATTATTCTAGGGTCTGTTTACACTAATTGAAAAAACGCGACGTCGGCCATTTTTTCGCAGACAAAGGCGCATTGAGCGCGGTGTACTTACTGTACATAAGCGAGGTGCAACGTCTGACTGCGGGAAAATGGCCACGTCCCTCCGGGTTGTGCCCCCCATTATCGATACAGGGGGGCCACTTGGCGTTACTCGTCGTTCATATGGAATAACCAAACCTCTCTCCTCTTGCCTTGCCTGGCCCTTATTGGGGCGGCAACGCGTTGTTCAATTAGTGTAAACAGGCCCTAGATCAACTGCGCAGTAATGACATGGGGCTGACCGAAAAAGATCGATACACGAACAGGCTGCCTACCAGCGTGATGACACTCACCGCAACCACCAGACTGTAAACCCATAACGAGACCGAAAACACGAAAGGTAATTCAAAAAACCAGGCACCCAAAACCCAACTGGTCAGGGTCGCGAAAAAAGCGGCGAACACACCGACCAGCAGCCCCATCAACACAAACTCCACCACCTGGGAGGCACGTTTTTGTTGACCATTGGCACCCATCGCCTGTAACAGGGCCACTTCCATTTCGCGTACCGGGTTGGAGGTTTTCAGGGCCGATAACAGCACCACAATACCGGACAGGGCAGCAAAGGCAAAAAAGAACTTCAATGCCAGGCTGGCACGATTAACAATACCCTTGATGCGTTGCATGATCTCTGAAATATCCAGAAGTGTCACGGTTGGAAACTGTTGAATCAAAGGCTTCAACACCGATTGTTTTTGTTCATTGATGAATGCACTGAGCAGCCAGGTTTGTGGTTTGGTTTCAAGCAGTGATGCCGTGCCCAAAATAAAAAAGTTCGGCTGAAAGTTCTCCCACACCACCGAGCGGATGCTGGTGACCTTCTGCTCGAAGCTCTCCCCGGCCACGGAAAAACGCAAACTGTCTCCTACCTCGATACCCAGAGACTCGGCCATGCCCTGCTCGACCGAAAACCCGGCGGGATCAGGCATATCGGAAAACCACTGCCCGTCCAGAATGACATTGTCCTCTGGCAGCCGCTCACTGAAACTGATATTGAACACGTGGTTGACCAGGCGCTGGGCACGGTCATTGTCAAACGGAATCGCCTTTACATCCTGCTGATTAATGGCTACCAGACGCGTACGGATCAGTGCATAGGCCTGCGAGGAAGGCACCTGCTGTTGTTGCAAAAAGCGGGTCAGTGAATCGACCTCATCGGCTGGAATATTGACCAGGAAGTAGTTAGGTTTGTTTGCCGGCAACTGCATTTCCCATTGCTCGATCAACTGGTCTTTGACCTGCGAGATGATCAGCACCGACAACAGGGTAAGGCTGAAACCGGACATGACAAACAGGGCATTTCGCTGATGGCTGAGCAGGCGCGTGATCACATACTGAAACATCCAGAACCGGTTTTTAGCGTACTGCTGCAGCATTTTAAGCACCAGTTTGAGAATCAATGGAATGACCGCGGCCATCAACAGCACCAGCACAAACAGCACGGATGCCAGTTGCAGGTGGTTAACGATCAACATTAACACCAGGAATAAAGTCAACAGACTGCTGAAGATCAGTATCAGCGTTTTTTTGCGCGATACCATTCGTACACTTTGCCTGAACACCTGCATCGGCGGTGTATCCAGCACAGCCAGGACATGCGGCATGCTGAAACCCAGTAACGAGACCAAACCGATCAATGCCGCCAGCACATAGGGCCAGGCGTCGGTCTCGGGTAATCGGCTGCCAAACCATTGGCCCAATGTCCACTGCAGTGGAAACTGGGCAACATAACCCACCAGCAAACCCACCGGCAAAGACCACAGCCAGACCTTGAACATCTGGTTCAGGTAATAACGCACCAGTCGCAAGGTGGATATTCCAAAGGTACGCAGCACCGCCACCCGGGTGGATTCACGCGTGGCGGCATAACGTGCACTGATGGCAATGGCAATCATCGCTATCACCAGCGTCAGTACAATGGACAGGGCAAAAAACTTGCGCGTGCGATCCAGGGCATTGCGCATTTCCGGACGTGCCGTTTCCAGCGTTTGCAGGCTTTGCCCCTCGGATAAAAGCGGGCGCACAAATTTCTCGAATTTTTGCAGAGTCGGCAACTCACCCGCCACCAGCAGGCGATAGCGGGCCCGGCTGCCCGGCACCAGCAGTCCGGTTTGCGGCAGGTCATCGACATGCATCATCAGGCGCGGGGCCATGTTAAACAGGCTGCCACCCCGGTCCGGTTCGTAGGACAGGATCCAGCGAGCGGGTAGTGTCAGAGTGCCCAGTTCAAGCTCACTGTTCAAACGCGCAGCCAGTTTACTGTCAATCCACAACTCGCCGGCCGCCGGACCCTGCTGCACCTTCTGTGGCTCAGACAGCAGGGCCGATTTTCGCTCCAGAGTACCGCGCAATGGATAGGTCGAACTGACGGCTTTAAGCTCAACCAACTGCGGCTCATCGTCAATAAAGATGGCGGTTCTTAAGGATATGGTAGTGGCGGTCTTCAAGCCGTATTCTTCGGCCAGTTTTTGATAGGCATCATTCAATGGTTCGGTGGAACTGATCAACAGGTCAGCCGCCATCAATTCACTGGCCTGACGATCCAGCAGCAGGCTGATACGATGGGTAAATAACTGGCTGGCGGCGACAATGGAAATGGTTATCACGGTCGCCAGCCACAATAACCACCAGGCCTGAATGCGTGGGATGAGAATCTTCATTAAATAACGCATTAATGCTTCACGATATCAACAATATGCCCATCCGCCATTTTTACCTGGCGACTGCCACGCTGGGCCAGGCTTTCATCATGCGTCACCAGTATCAGGCTGGTACCTGCCTGCTCACGCAGGTCGAACAGTAAGTCGCTGATCTGGGAGCCGGTCTTACTGTCCAGGTTGCCGGTGGGTTCATCGGCAAACAACAGCGTAGGTTTGATCGCATAGGCACGCGCGATGGCCACGCGTTGCTGCTCACCCCCAGACAAACGTTCAACCGCAGTGGTTAAGCGATGACCCAGGCCAACCTGACGCAGTACGTCTTGCGCAATTTGTTCAGACTGGTCAAAACCCGATAACTCCAGCGGCAGCATGACATTTTGCAGCGCACTCGCGCCGCTTACCAGATGAAAGGATTGAAAAACAAAACCGACCTGGCCTTTGCGAATGGCCGCACGCTGCTCTTCATTGCGGCTTGAGAGGTTTTCACCCAGCAGGGTCACCTCACCACTATCCGCGCTGTCCAGCCCGGCCATTAAACCCAACAACGTGGTTTTACCCGAGCCGGATTCACCACTGATGACCAGCCCTTCGCCGTGCTTCACATTGAGATTAATGTCCTGCAATATAGTCAGGCGACCTTCTGGTGCCTGAACCGATTTAGACAAATTAGATACTACGATGCAATCTTCCATTATTTTCCTGTTAATGACAGCCGTATTGAACCTGTGCTGTTGGAGTGTGACCTGGGCCACTACTGAGACAAAATCCAACCCAAAAGTTCTCATTCTCGGCGACAGTTTAAGTGCTGCCTATAATATTTCAATCGATCAAAGCTGGACGCAACTGTTTCACCAGAAAATCCTGTCAAAAGCGCCAAACATGGAACTGGTCAACGCCAGTATCAGTGGTGAAACGACCAACGGCGGGGTGCAACGCCTACCTGATTTGCTGCAGTTGCATCAACCCTCGCACCTGATTGTGGAACTGGGTGGCAACGACGGTTTGAGAGGTTACAAATTCGAGCAAACACGCAGCAACCTGCAACGTATTATTGATATGGCTTTACAACGGAATATCAAGGTCCTGTTAATCGGGGTCCGGTTGCCGCCCAATCTGGGGCCGGTTTACAACCAGCGTTTTGAGCAGATTTATAAAGACTTGTCGGAAACTATGGAGGTGGCCTTTCTGCCGCGTTTCCTGGAGGGTGTGGCGGCTCATAAGGCCGAGTACATGCAGGCTGACGGTATTCATCCGACAGCACTGGCGCAACCGATTCTGGCAGACAAGGTGTTTCAGGTATTTTCATCGGAATTCCTGTCGCCATAAAAAAAGACCTGGCAAGGTCACCAGATATCTGTATGCGATTCCGGCTCCGGCCAAGTCTTCCAGGAGGAAGCCCTCCTTGATTAGAAATATATATGCACGGATCAGTAATGTAAATATCTTTTTTTCCCTGTCGAGGTAAAAATAGATCTGGATCAATTTCTGTTCAAATTAAGCAATTTTCGCCGGCTGGCTGTTTTACAGATTTTTTTTAAAGCAGAATATCCACTAGCTGATGCAAGTTATTGATTTCGAGATCTGCCGGTTCAAACTGCGCTGGCCATTCGCTGCTTTCCCGGTTTACCCACACGGTTTTCATACCAGCATCGCGCGCCCCAACCACATCGTATTCGACATCATCGCCCACATACAGGCATTGCCCGGGCTGGATATTCATTTGTCTGCAAAAAGCATCGAATATGCGCCGGTCCGGTTTGCGTGCCATCACATCAGCGGCATTAATGAAGTAGTCAAAATAATGATCGAGCAATGTCAACCCGGCACTGGCATTGCCGTTGCTGATGGAGCCCAGTCGGTAGCGCGTTTTTAGTTGATCCAGCACCGGGAAAACATCGTCATAGTAAGTCACCTCATGGCGCAAGCGGTAGAACAGTTCAAAACCTTCCGTGACCAACGGCTCAACCGGGTAAGAAAATTCACGCGCCAAGGCTGCCAACATATCCCGGCGCATCAAGGACAGGTCAATGTGATAGCGCTCCTCTGATTTCATAAAAGCCCTGCGGTATTCGAACAGGTCCTGTTGCGTATAGGCCTCGGTGACGCGCGGATAATTCAACTGCAACCAGTTATAGGTTTCCTGTTCGGCACGCTGGATGGTGGGCATGCAGGGCCACAGGGTATCGTCAAGATCAAAGGCAATGACTGAAACGGAATCAAACAAGATGAGACTCGAATTTGGCAACACAGAACGCAGCAGGCCCTGTGCAGGAAATACGTTTTAGAGTTGATTAATTACTGTGCCTGACTTTAGCCACGTTTGGACACGTAGTAAAGAATTCTTTCGGCTATATTGTGCAACGGTAGTACCTCATCGGCATAACCACGTTTGACCGCTTCTCCCGGCATGCCCCACACCACGCTACTGGCTTCATCCTGGGCAATGGTGGGAGCACCGGCCTTTTGCATTGCACCCATGGCGTCGGCCCCGTCATCTCCCATACCGGTCAATAGAACGCACAGCGCATTGGCGCCCACATTTTTGGCCACTGAGTTGAACATCACCTCGACCGACGGTTTGTGCCGGTTAACCGGTTCGGTATCCCGTAACTTACAGATAAAGCGCGCGCCATCACGCACCACCTCGAGGTGCCTGTCCCCTGGTGCCAGATAACCGTGACCGGGCAGAATCTGCTGGCCATTTTCGGCCTGGGTAAAGGTCATTGCAGAATTGGCATTCAGGCGTTCGGAAAACGGTTTGCTGAATGCGGCCGGTATATGCTGCGTTATCACGATACCCGGTGTGGTGGGCGGTAACTGACACAGCACGTCCTTGAGTGCCTCGGTACCTCCGGTGGAAGCCCCCATGGCGATTATCATTTCACTGGTCTTAAAATGTTTTCTTGCCGCAATCTGGCTCAGGTCCCTGGCTTTAGGTGTCGGCAGGTTCGAGCCGCGCACCTGCGCGCGTGCGGCTGTTTTCACCTTGTTGATAATCTCCCTGGAATAGGCCTGAAGCTCTTCCTGAACGTTGACCTTGGGTTTTGACACAAAGTCAACCGCGCCCAACTCCAGGGCCTGCAGGGTGACCTCGGCACCGGCCTCGGTCAGGGTGGACACCATGACCACCGGCATGGGCCGCAAACGCATCAGGTTTCGCAGGAAGGTCACACCGTCCATTTTGGGCATTTCCACGTCCAGGGTCAGCACATCCGGATTAAGCTGTTTTATTTTCTCCCTCGCCACGTAAGGGTCCGGCGCGGTACCCACCACCTCTATCAGTGGATCTGAATTCAGAATTTGCGTCAATAATTGCCTGATGAGCGCGGAGTCATCGATTACCAGTACTTTTATCACCAATATATCCCTTAAAATAATTCAATCTCACCGGTGACAGCTTCCGGTTTTTCAATCTTATGCATGAATTCAGTTTCACGTTTAATGATTGTATCGTTATGTAAATCCTGGATTTTTTTCACCCGGACCCTTCCGGTTTTTGGGTAATACAGAACTTTGCGCGGGTTGATTCCGCCCACATCCTGAGCGCTCAACTTATACCCTTCCACCTCCAGGTAGTTTAGTACAAAGTGTATATTGCTGTTGCCGATATCACCCATGCCATTTAATACCCTGGAGCCACCAAAAACCTTGAACTCCAGATACTGTTTGCGCCCGCCGTATTTCAATACATCGTTGATCATGTGCTCCATGGCGAAGTTGCCATAACGTGTTGCATCGTCGGCCTTCAGTTTTTCCGACCAGGCTTCTCCCTTGTGCAGGGGCAGTAGAAAATGATTCATCGCGCCGATACCGTTTTTGTAATCCCTGACACAGGCCGACACACAGGAACCAAGCACTGTTGATATAATTTCGTCCTGCGTGGTGACGTAGTATTCACCGGGAAGAATCTTGGCCGAGATGGACTGGTGCTTGTGATCCCAGAATCGATTGATATCACTAAAACCGGGTAGCGTCCTGGGGAATTCCTGTTTTTTCATCACGCGCTGGCTAACCGGTTTTCTGGTAGATGGTTTTACCCAACAGCTTGAAGCGTTCCGTTGATTTGAACAGGGATTCGGAATGCCCCATGAACAAATGACCTTCATCGATCATCTGCTCGGCATAACGCTCTACCAGTTTGTTCTTGGTGGGTTTATCGAAATAGATCACCACGTTACGACAGAATATGCAATCCATCATGTCAGTGATCGGCCAGCGATGCAGTAAATTCAGTTGTTTAAATTCAATCAGGTCAACCAGTTCCTGATTGACTTTGACAAAACCGGCATTGCTACCTTTTCCTTTCTTAAAATATTTTTTCAGCAATGTTTTATCGATACCGTCAACGCGGCTGACTTCATAAACCGCGCTGGATGCCTTGTTCACCACGTTGGAATCCAGGTCAGTTGCCAGAATTTTTATATCCCAGCTTTTATAATCCGGTATGGCCTGGGCCAGGGTGATGGCAATGGAATAGGGTTCTTCACCGGTGGAACATCCGGCAGACCAGATGCGTATCTTGCGATTACCACGATTTTTCAGGACTGGGACTATGGTGTCTTTGAGAAATTCAAAATGGTGGTTTTCACGGAAAAAGGAAGTCAGGTTAGTGGTGACCGAATTAACCAGCTCGATAATTTCTCTATCGTGGTTTTTATTTAAGAAGCCCCGGTATTCGCTAAAATTCTTCAACCCCAGCTTGCGCACCCGGCGCGCTAATCGCGAGTAATACATGGTGTATTTATCTTCATCCGCAATAATGCCGGTATTTTCCGTGACCAGTTTTCGTAAATAATCAAAATCCGCCCGGGTAAATTCAAACTCTCTTTCGTGATCCATCAAAAAAACTCTATATCATCTTCCAGGTCTTGTTTATGCGCCTCGTTATATTGACGAATGGCATCGCGCACATTTCCACCCTGCATGACGCTATCAAACATTTCATGTTCTTCACGCATGCTGTATTTCGATTTTATTTTTGCCTGTAACGCCTGCCATTCTGCCGGGTTGTAAATTCGACGGGTGTCAGCAACCAGATCACTCAGGCCCTCGATGCTGCTGGACACGTGCGACAGGCGCTGGGTCAACTTATCGTAAAACTGAAAGGCAATGATCGCTCCCTGCATTTCCTCTGTCACCTTGTCGGTATTGACTTTAATCGATTGCCGAAGGGTGCGGGTCGCATCGTCATCCGGTAGCTTATCCACCGCCTGGGCTATCTCGTTTTCATAACGCATCATGGTGGTAAAGGCGTTGGTCAGGTGATCAACGGAATCATCACTGTCACGCATGGCAATTTCTATCTGCGCCACGGTTAAAAACAGCATGCGTACCGTTTCCCTCACCTGGCTCCAGTCCAGGTCGGGTTGGCCCGCCGAGGAAGGCCTGTTATGATTATCGCTCATGTCTGCTCCCTGGCTTCAACGCTGCGCTTAGAAAAAGCCATAAGCGGATTCTTCCTGTACGGAATTGTCAGCCACGGCTTCATCATCAAAAAAACCAAAGGCACTGTCGTCATCTTTGACCTGAAAAAGCTCCGGTAAACCGGCCAGTCGTGCGGCCTCGTTGATCATGGCGTTGCTGTTGACCCAGTGAATGAACTGCGAGGTTTTTTTCAGGGTTTTATCCAGGCTGAACAGCAGTTGCAGACCGGCACTGTCGATTTTCTGTAATTGGTTGGCGTCCAGTCTGATATCAAAGCCTTGGTGCAGCCGCTCGCTAATCAGGGATTTGCAGTTGGCCACTGAACGAATGGTAAGATCAGTACCCAGGTCGATAATACCCGAGGCCTCATCACTCTGTGCTGTGGGAGCTGAACTCGGTGAAAAGTCGTCATCAAAGAAGCCATAAGCTTCTGAAACCTGCTCTGTTTCTGAAGCCTTCTGTTCTTTCTGTGTTGTGATTAAGGCTTCAGGCGTTTCTTCACTGGCGTCTTCATCATCAGTAAAAAAACCATATCCCAGATTTTGTGTCCCGCTAACAGTCGTCTCCACTTCGGATTCGATGAGTTCTTCCGGCGTCTCTTCTACACCCTGCTGAGGTTCTTCACTGCCTTCATCAAGCCAGGCCAGGGGGTCGTAATCGAGCACATTTTTGCTTACCTTTTTGTTGACCATTATCCTTCTGCCAGCGATGTTTCTGCCGCCTCCAGCTCCTCTTTATCAATCAGCTGGTCCGAATCGACCAGCATAATCATGCCATCATCACGACTCACCATACCCAGCACATAATCCGTTTTAATTTTTGAACCCATGCTGGGAGCCTGCTTGATCTCGCTTTGTCTGACCGACAGCACATCGGAAACCGTATCCACCACAACACCCATCAGGCTGTTATCACTGTCCGTGGCTAACACGATAATCACCGTGGTGGGTTGATACTCAACGCTGTCGATTGCAAAGCGGATACGCAAGTCGATAACCGGTAAAATCTGGCCACGAAAATCGAGAACACCTTTAAAGTATGACGGTACGTCGTGCATTTCGCGCAGGGTTTCCCACCCCCTGATCTCCTGAACCTTGAGAATATCAACTCCATATTGCTCCTCTCCCAGGGTGAAAGTCAGGTATTCCTGGTGTGGATCTGAAAGCGCGTTTTGCGTTGAATCATGACTCATACAACCCTTCCTGCTTTAAATTTTCTTTTCCACATTGGTTAAACATTGCACCACGGTATCGGAACATTTTTCGACGTGTTTAAAAAGGTTTTCAGCTTCCACCTTGTTACCATTGTTGTATTGGTGAATGACTTCTCCGATATAACCGTGCATCTGTTCATGAACCTCTTCCATTTGCTGCATATCGGGCAGATCACCGTAGAGTCTCAAACCGTCAGAATAGAGCCATTTGCCCAGATCGCACTCCTTATGTGAAACCGCATGCGCCGACGTGAGTTTCTCTGAGCCATCCAGAAAATGTTTGAGCCTGGTTTTCCAGGCGGCATGCTTATTACGGGCCAGAGTAAAATCCAGTGCTGATCCCTGCTCTTTCTTGCCTTCAACCTCCTGGGTATTAAAAAACTGCATCTGCTGATTCATGATCTGGGCCTGTTCCGACATATTGGTACTGGCTGCTGAAGCCTGCTCTGCCAGGGCTGCATTCTGCTGGGTCAGATCATCCATGCTGGTGATCGCGGTACTGACCTGGTCAACGCCGGTAGCCTGCTCGGAACTGGCCGCCGCTATTTCAGCGACAATGTCTTTCACCTTTTTAACGCCGGTGACGATTTCTTCCAGCTTGGCGCCGGATTCATTAACCAGATCAGAGCCTGCCCGAACCTTCTTCACCGAATCATTGATCAGGTCCTTGATTTCCTTGGCCGCCGTGGCACTGCGTTGAGCCAGGTTACGAACCTCGGTAGCAACCACCGCAAATCCGCGGCCCTGCTCACCGGCCCGCGCCGCTTCCACGCTGGCATTCAAGGCCAGCAGGTTGGTCTGGAACGCAATCTCATCGATGACACTAATGATCTCGGCAATCTTGGCGCTGGACTGGTTGATTTCGGTCATCGCATGCACGGCCTGCTCAACCACCTTGCCGCCTTCATCAGCCGTGCTGCCCGCATCCGTTGCCAGGGTGCTGGCATGCGCGGCGTTATCCGCATTCTGCTTAACCGTCGAGGTGATTTCCTCCATGCTGGAGGCGACCTGTTCCAGTGCGGCCGCTTGCTGTTCGGTTCGTGATGACAGGTTGTGGTTGCCGGAGGCTATTTCATTGGAGGTGCTGTCAATCTGGCCGGAACTGTCGCGAACATCTGCCACAATGGTTTTGAGCTGGCTGATCGTGTTATTGACATTGTTTTTAACCTCACCAAAAACACCATCGTAAGCCCGGTCAATGGTATTGGTCAGGTCACCCTGGCTGAGCGTACCCATCACGTTGTTGACATCGGTGAAGGTTGCATCCAGCACATCCAGCATGCCATTGAGGTTTTCAGCCAGTTGCCTGAAGAAACCGTGCTTGTTGTTGACCTCGAGGCGGGTGGACAGGTTTCCGGACTGGGCATCGATGACCAGTTCGGTCACTTCCTGCTCAATGGCGACTTCTGCCGTTCGGTCTTCCCATTCCGCCACCGAACCCAGGCGCCGCCCCTCTTCATCAATTACCGGATTAGCGGTTACGCGCATTGAGCGTCCGCCGATCTTCAGGTCAGCGGTATAGGTTGTTGTCAGCTTTTCCAGCATCCCGCGTTGATGCGCCGGGTTTTTATGGAAGATATCGATATTACTGCCGAGTAAATCATCCGCATTAAAATGCGGTAAATCTTTCTGAAAGTCCGGCTCTGCAGCCTTGAACATTTTTTGTATCGTGTCGTTGATATAAATGATGTTTAAATCGGCATCCGCAACCATCACATTGCCACTGACATTATCCAGCGCGGTTTTTATGCGGTTACTGTTAACCGCCTGCTCGCGTGCATCCATAACATCAAAACCCAGTCGCACCTGTGTGGAAAATACGCTGCGCATGATGTCACCAAGGTCATCCGGGCGGGAGATATCGGTCCAGTTAAAATAGTTTCCATCCGAAATCGCCAGCAGTTGTTGTTCCAGGTAACGCATGGGTTTGCTGTTGTTTCGGGTATTTAGTATTCCCGCTACCAGCGTCACCAGACTGGCCACAATTAATGCTGTGCTAACGGCTGAAGTGGACACATTGTTCATCAGCATGATCGCCAGCGACAGCATGAAAAACGCAACCGCCATCACACTGCTGTACAACCAGGTTGTGGTTTTTATGCTTTTAAACTTATGCCAAATTTGCTGCATGCCGGTTTTATCAAGGGAGGTATTTCCGGCACTGACCTCTTTATACAACTTTTCAGCCGCCGCTATGGTGGCATCATCCGGCCGGGTTCTGACCGACATGTATTCAACTACTTTGCCATTTTTGGTAATAGGGGACACATTGGCATTCACCCAGTAATAGTCTCCATTTTTGGCACGGTTCTTTACCGGTGCAGTCCAAGGCAGGCCTGCTTTGAGGTCTCTCCATAACCATTCAAAAGCTTCCGGCGGCATATCCGGGTGGCGAACCATGTTATGGTTTTTACCGATTAATTCTGACTCGGTAAAACCACTGATTTCCCTGAAGTCCTGGTTGACATAGGTAATCCTGCCCTTTAAATCCGTTTTGGATACCAGTATGGAGCCTTCTCGCATCTTGACTTCATTCTGGGTTACTGGCTCGTTGATTTTCATGGTTATACTCCAGCGATCGAGTTCTTTACGTGTTTTTGCATGTTATATATCTGTTTAAGTGTTTAATTCTTAAAATTCTTCCCAGTCATCATCATCAAAACTGGTTATTTTTTCTGACACCGATGCCGGAGCGGGTTTGACCGTTTCGGCGTGCAGGTTGGTGAGTGGTTTTTCTGCATCTACCTTGCCAGTGGCAGTGACAGTTCCACCCCGTACTTCAGACGCTTGAGCTTTACTGAACCCGTCATCGCCTATCGAAAAGAAATCCAAACGATTCATCATTTCTATTGATCGTTCACTCAAGGAGGCGCTCGCTGCAGAAGTCTGTTCTGCCAGTGCCGCATTCTGCTGGGTGGTTTCATCCATGCTGGTAACCGCAGCGTTGACCTGTTCAATGCCGGTGGTCTGTTCCTGGCTGGCGGCGGCAATTTCACCCACGATATCGCCCACTTTTTTAACACCGACCACGATGTCCTTGAGCGTGGCACCCGACTTGTTGACCAGTTCCGAACCGGCATTGACTTTCATGACACTGTCCTGAATCAGGTCCTTGATCTCTTTGGCTGCTGTAGCACTGCGCCCTGCCAGGTTGCGTACCTCAGTCGCCACGACCGCAAAACCGCGCCCTTGTTCACCTGCGCGTGCTGCTTCAACACTGGCATTAAGGGCAAGCAAATTGGTCTGGAAGGCAATTTCATCAATGACACCGATAATTTCGGAAATCTTTTCACTGGATGCATTAATCTCCTGCATGGCGGTAATCGCCTCATCCACGACTTGTCCACCTTTATCCGCCAACTCACCGGCAGACGACGCAAGGGAATTGGCCTGCTGGGCATTGTCGGAGTTCTGTTTTACGGTACTGGTAATTTGCTCCATGCTGGAAGCCGTTTGCTCCAGTGCTGAAGCCTGGTGTTCGGTACGTGCAGACAGGCTGTTATTTCCATCCAGAATTTCACCCGAGGTACTGTTTACCTCCTCGGCAGAATGACGTATTTGACCGACTATCTGGGCAAATTCTTCAATGGTGTTATTCACATTGGTCGCAACTTCATCAAAGGTCCCGCGGTAACGGTTGGTCATGGACTGGTTCAAGTCACCGCGCGACAATGCCGACATCACGCAATTGATATCATTCAGGGTATTCGATACCTCAAGTACCATCTCGTTGATGCCTTCACTCAATGCCAGGAAAAAACCCGTTTTATTTTCTATTGAGATGCGCTGATCCAGGTTGCCATTTCTTACCGCATCAACGATACCCTGAATTTCACTTTCGGTATTAACTTCATTGGTTTTGTCCTGCCATTCCACGACCGTACCCAGGCGCTGACCTTGTTCACTGACCACCGGGTTGGCAATAAATGACATACTGCGACCACCGGTGTTGATACTGGCTTCGTGGCGCCCGCTTAGTTGTGCTACCAGGCCCTGTTGATGGGCAGGGGTTTTATGAAACCGATCAATATTGCTACCCAGGATCTCACTGGCTTTAAAACCGCTGATATCCTGACTTAAATCGTTCTCAATCTTGCCGAACAAGGTTAATGCGGCCTCATTAAGATAAATAATATCGTTATTTTCATCGGCCACCATGACGTTAGCCGAGACATTGTCCAGCGCCTCTTTAATGCGAGAATTTTGTGCAGCGATTTTGTTTTCGTGGTCAATCTTCTTTTTGAGGTCGGATTGCATCACACCGATGGAAGACATCAGTTTGC
This sequence comes from Gammaproteobacteria bacterium, assembly GCA_024763185.1. GTDB lineage: Bacteria > Pseudomonadota > Gammaproteobacteria > JACNJF01. Next base: position 17,319 of record JANTFY010000011.1, read on the forward strand.
CAAACTCATCACGCGCATCGGTACTGATATCACTGGTTAAGTCACCATTGGATACCCGGCTCATGACATGAGAGAGCCTATTGACCGATCTGCCGATGCCTCTTTCAATAATCCACCATAGAAACAAGGTTAACGAAAAGGCAAACAATGAAAACATCAGGAGCAGCATTTTCATGTTTTGTGAATTGCTGAGGGTTGTTTCCACCTTGTGTTTTACATCCGACGTCAGGTTCAGGGAAACCTTATTCAACAGCTTGATTTTTTCGGTTTGCATGCGTACCCATTGCTGGGGGTCTATACCGAAAGCGCCATAATCTGAAGCCAGGAAGGCCTTATCACGCATTTCGGCTGTTGCACTAACTACCTCCCCTAGCAGGGTTTTTTTGTAGAACTCGACCTGCTCATCACTGGCCTGTGAAAAGAAGGCATCCTGGTACACTTTCTGGGCATTGACCGATTGATTGAAGCGATTGAATTCCTTGCCCAGGAATTGATCCCTGGAAAAAACATCAAACAGGATATGGCGTTCGATACCCGCATTTCTTTTCAGGCGCATAAAGTTCACGAAAGCACTGCTGGTATTGGCAAGTTCCTTGTCAAAGCTCATGCGCGGCATCAATTCGATCAGGCTTAAAATATCGTCGACGAGTTTTTCGAAATAGGCATTGGCCGCGGGTTTACGAACTGTTTTGGCATCGATGTCTGATCGGATTTGTGCAAGACTGTCCAAATCATGCGTAATCTGCAGGAGCCGCGAATCAAATCTCTCGCTAAAGGTTTCGTTTGCGGTTTCATCGATCGCTTTTCGCATCAGGGAAACGAGCTGGTCGGTTTCCAGGCGAGATGCCGCCACTTCATCACCGTGTTTTTTGCCATAGGCTTTTATAAACTGAGCGGTGATTTCCTGTTCACGTTGAATGGCGTCAATAACCAGATTGCCGTTCACCGCAATTTCCATCAGGTACGACATCTTCAGTGCGTTGGCGGAATCATTGCTTGCCTTGTTAAACAAAATGGCTGAAAAAAGTATCATGCCGACAAAAGGCACGATCAGAATCAGGGCCAACTTGTACTTCAGTTTCAGGTTATTGATTAAATTCATGGATTTCTCTGCTTGGTTTATTCTTCGCTATCAACATCGTCATCATAGATATCCGGGTGTTGCATAAAATTATCGATATCAAACAACATCACCATGTTGCCACCGACATCGACCAGGCCCTTTATGAATTCGGTGTTTACCCTTTCACCAAAATCAGGCGTCTTTCTGATTTCATCACTGCGCGCATTCATCACATCCGAAACATCATCCACCACAATACCGGCAATACGTTCATTACCCTTGAGCTTGGCTCGCAGAATAATCACCACCGTTGTATTATCGTACTGTGGATCCTTTTCATTCATGCGCATTCGCATATCAATGACCGGCACCGCGTTACCGCGCAGATTGAGCACGCCTTTTACATAAGACGGGGTATTGGGAACACGTGCGACTTCCTCCCAGCCGCGGATTTCCTGCACGCTGAGAATTTTGACGCCATAATCTTCATCGCCAATACTGAAAGTCAGGTATTGATCCACCGAAGACAGCGACATGATATCGTCGTCCGGTGTCTGTTCTGTTGTGGCCGCTTCAGTCATAGTCATGCGGCCTGCGATGTTTTATTCATTTTTTTATTGAGATGCAGAATACCGGGCATATCGAGGATCAGGGCTACCGAACCGTCACCCAGGATGGTGGCCCCGGAAAAGCCCTCAATTTTCTTGTAATTACTCTCCAGTGACTTGATAACCACCTGTTGTTGACCGAGTAAATCGTCTACAAACAAACCGACATGGCTACCGTCGGCTTCGACCACCACCAACAGGCCCTCATCCAGTGAAACATGATCAGCGTCTTGCACCGCAAAAACATCATGCAGCTTGATAATCGGAATATATTCCTCGCGCAGTTTGAAGGTTTGGCCCTGGCCACCCACCTTGTTCAACATGTCGGCTTTGATCTGGATGGACTCAACGATAGAGATAATCGGTATGATGTAATTTTCATTGCCCACCCTCACCGTCTGGCCGTCCAGAATAGCCAGCGTTAATGGCAGGCGAATGGTCATCGTGGTACCCACTCCCAGTGCCGAATCGATTTCCACCCCACCACCGAGTTCCTGAATATTGCGTCGCACCACGTCCATGCCCACACCGCGTCCCGATACATCGCTGACCGCTTCGGCAGTGGAAAACCCGGGCATGAAAATCAGTTCAAAGATCTGCTTGTCACTGAGCACATCGTCTTCAGACACCAGCCCCTTGTCGATTGCCTTGTTGAGCAATTTATCCTTATCCATACCTCGCCCATCATCCTTGATTTCAATAACGATGTTACCGCCCTGGTGATAGGCATTCAGCTCGATGGTGCCGGTTTCGGGTTTACCGGCAGCCAAGCGTTCTTGCGGTTCTTCCACACCATGATCCAGGCTGTTACGCACCAGGTGCACCATCGGGTCGCCGATTTTTTCAATAACGGTTTTATCCACCTCGGTAGTTTCACCGGTCAGTTTCAAATCTATTTTTTTCCCCAGCTTGTTGGACAGGTCGCGAACCAGGCGTGGAAATCTTGAAAAGGAAAAACTGATCGGCATCATGCGCACCTGCATGACCGATTCCTGCAGTTCGCGTGTATTTCGTTCCAGCTGATTCAAACCATCCCGCATTTTTTCGATATCCTGTGCGGTCACAGCCTGCTTGTCCTCGATGGTTTCACCCACCAGCCCGAGCATTGACTGGGTGATGACCAGCTCACCGACCATATTGATCAGGGCATCGATTTTATTGGTTTCCACCCGAATCGATGTGGTGGCGGCGTTCTGCCCTGTCGCCGAACCGCTACGACGTTCAGTCTGGCGCCGATCAGACTCGCGCCGATCCATCTTCGGTTTACCTTTATCTTCCTCACGGCGTTGTGGCACCAGGCTTTTCTGTTCACTAACCACAGCGTTAGGCGACTGATCAGACAGGGGGGAGATGTCAAGCTCGCTAAGATCCTCGACCCAGGCAAACACTTCATTAACCTGTTGCAGGTCGGCATCTGTCAGTAGTGTCAAGTCCCAGCTCAGGTAACAGTCTTCGGCTTCCAACTGATCGAAATCCGGTACCTTTTCCAGATGGGTATCCAGTTGCAGCTCGCCCAACTCCCTTAATTCACGAAATAGAGGGATAGGATCATTGGCAGTCTGGAACAGCTGGGCTTGTGGTTTGAAATGAATTTTCCAGCCCCGGCTTTCGGCTGCTGGAGAAGCCGCAGGGCCTGACGCAGCAGAATTGACTGGACTGTCGCTCTCTTGTGACCGCTGGCCATGCTTTCCCAGTTCCTGCTGCAGTTCATGCTGATGCTGCTTGACCCGCTGTTCATCGGCATCTTCGCCGGCCTGGGCCGCTTCCAGCATTTCCTTGAGGCAGTCGGTCGAACGTAACAGAACATCCGTATTTTCTGTGGTTACCTCGCGTTTTCCATCACGCATTTCATCCAGCAGGGTTTCCATCACATGGGTGAAATCGGATATCGGTTTAAAACCAAAGGTACCGGCTCCTCCCTTAATGGAATGCGCCGCACGGAATATACTGTTGATGGCTTCTATGTCAGCATCGCCGGGTTCCAGCGCCATCAAGCCAGTTTCCATCACATCCAGCCCTTCGAAACTTTCTTCGAAAAAGACCTGATGAAACTGTGCCATATCTATTGACATGCCAAAAACCCCTACTGATTATTCAATTCACCGTTCACCCACAGATATATAGTGCAAACCGGCTGACTTTTATTGAATTTTGAAAAATAAATAACCGCTTATGGCCTGATATCGTCAGGCTGTAAAAATTCTTTAATATTTCAGTTATAATTCCGGCCCTTATTTGATAATTCCAAGCCTATGAGCCAGCACAACGTTGCCGTTCTAAAACGTCATACCGTCGAGGTAAAAAATGTTCTGATCGGCGGGGATAATCCGGTTGTGGTGCAATCCATGACCAATACGGATACCGCAGATACGGCGGCCACCATCTCGCAGATCAAACAACTGGCTGATGCCGGTTCCGAGCTGGTCAGGGTGACCGTCAATAATGAGGCTGCGGCCGACTCCGTACCCAGGATCATCGATAGCCTGCGACAAGACGGCTACCACGTACCGGTGGTGGGTGATTTTCATTTCAACGGGCACAAGTTGTTAACAAACTATCCCGAATGTGCACAAAAACTGGCCAAGTACCGCATAAACCCGGGCAATGTCGGGCGCGGCAAAAAACGTGACACACAATTCCAGACCATGATTGAAATAGCTTGCCGCTATGACAAACCGGTACGCATCGGGGTCAACTGGGGCAGCATGGATCAACAGATTCTGGCACAACTGCTGGATGACAACGCCCATTCCAGCAATCCCAGGGAACTGTCCGAGATTAACCGCCTGGCGGTGATCGAATCGGCTTTAAGCAGTGCGCGCCTGGCTGAAGATATCGGACTGACCGCCGACAAAATCATCATCAGCTGCAAGATGAGCCATGTTAACGACCTGGTCGCGGTTTACCGGGAACTGGCCCGTCAATCCAGCTATGCGCTTCATCTTGGTCTTACCGAGGCGGGCATGGGCGACCCGGGGGTTATCGCCTCTACAGCAGCACTGGCCATTTTGCTCGAACAGGGTATCGGCGATACCATCCGAGTATCACTGACACCGGAACCGGGGGCATCGAGAACCCGTGAGGTAAAGGTGGCCCAACAGATTTTACAGGCACTGGAGTTACGCTCATTTACACCGATGGTGGTGGCCTGCCCGGGTTGTGGACGCACCAGCAGCGATTACTTCCAGGTTCTCGCCCAGCAAATCCAGCAACGGCTGGATGGTTCGATGAACGATTGGAGAACCCGATATCCCGGTGTTGAGAATATGAATGTGGCGGTGATGGGCTGTGTAGTGAATGGGCCCGGAGAAAGTAAACATGCCAACGTTGGCATCAGCTTACCCGGCAATGGAGAGAAACCGGTCGCCCCCGTTTATGAAGATGGCATAAAAACCGTCACCCTCAAAGGCGATCACATCGCTGAAGAATTTATGGCGTTGGTGGAGCGCTACGTGGCTCGTACCTACGCGGTCAAGCCCTGATCATATATCTGTGTGATAACGCCGGCCACGTAACAGATACCATCGGAATGTTTATCACATCGAGTGACTTTTACTTCGGCTTCCATGGGTGGCGTAATGGTGTTTTCAGGAGTGAGTTTAATCTGCAACTG
>JANTFY010000012.1 GCA_024763185.1 Gammaproteobacteria bacterium
GGAGGGTTTCGGCAATTGCAGTAATCATTACGAATGTGTAAAAGCCTGCCCCAAGTCTATCCCCCTTTCGTTTATCGCCCGTTTAAACAAGGAATTTATACGGGCCGGCCTGCTGGGGCATGAATATGGCGAGCCGGTACACCATGCGGCCCACGAGGAATGAAAATCCAAAATCCGAACATAAAAATAAGGTTAAACACTTGAAGAAGAAACACTCGATTTCTGTAGCCATTACCGGCGCGGGCGGCAGTGGTGCGGTCACGACCGGCCTGATGCTGCTGGATGCAATGTCCCGTGCCGGGTTTTACGGTTACATGTCTCGTTCTGCCGGGCCACAGATACGCGGTGGTGAATCGGCGGTGATGATGCGTTTTGCATCACAACCCGTTTTCAATACGGATGATCGCTTTGACGTGCTGCTGGCCATGGACTGGCACAAGGTGGAACGATTTGCCGATGAAATACCGCTGGATAGTCAAAGCCTGATCGTGTGCGATGAGAATGCCGGCGAGATTCCCGCGCCACTGTTGCAAAACGGAGCGGTATGCCGTGCCCTGCCATTGTCCAAAACGGCCAAGAGCATCGAAGGTGGACGTGCCAATATGCTGGGTCTGGGAGTTCTGGCGATTTTGCTGGGATTAACCGAACAGGCCATGCAACAGGCGGTACGCGCCACGCTGGGTAAAAAAGGTGACAAGGTGGTTGCCGATGCAATCGCTGGCATCGAACGGGGCATGCAGTTTGTTGTGGCCGGCACACAGGACTTAAGGTTGCAGCCGAAGTCTACCGCCCAAAAACGCTGGAACATCAGTGGCAACGAGGCCTGCGGCCTGGGTGCCTTGCGCGGAGGGGTGCGCTTTGTGGCGGCGTATCCGATCACACCGGCCAGCGATATCCTGGAATGGATGGCGCCCAACCTGGAAAAGCTGGGAGGTAGCCTGTTGCAGGCTGAAGATGAACTGGCTTCGATAAACATGATCATCGGTGGATCCTTTGGCGGGGTTCCGTCCATGACCGCCACTTCCGGCCCGGGTCTGAGCCTGATGGTGGAAGGTCTGGGGCTGGCCGTGACCAGTGAAACCCCGGTGGTCGTCATGAATGTCATGCGCGGCGGCCCTTCCACCGGTATACCCACCAAGTCGGAGCAATCCGACCTGAACCTGGCCCTGTATGGCCTGCATGGCGATGCGCCTCACCTGGTATTGGCACCATTGAATATCCTTGATTGCGTTTTCACCAGTGAATGGTCTGTCAGCCTGAGTGAACAATTGCAGGCTGTCGCCATTGTGTTATCGGATCAGTCCCTGGGGCAATCGCGACTGGTGACAGATCCTCCAGACTATGCCGGTTTTAATACCCGGCGTGTGGTTGCGGATGCGTCAACTCAGCACTATCAACGCTACCAGCTCACCGAGAACGCTGTGTCTGCGATGGCGATTCCCGGTACGCCGGGTACCACCTACACCGCCGATGGTCTGGAACATGATGAGCGGGGAACGCCCTCGTCGATGGCCGCGGACCACCAGCAGCAGATGGCCAAACGCTCGCGTAAACTGGCCGCTTTTGATTACGGCCAGCACTGGGCGCATGTCGATGGACAAGGTGGAATAGCCTTGATTACATGGGGATCCAGCAGTGCAGTTTGCCAGGAAGTGGCTGAACGCTTGCGGGATAGCGGTATGCAAACCCGTGTGGTCGCGCTTCGCTTACTGATGCCATTGAACGTGCAGGCCTTGCAGGGACTAATAAAGGACTGTACATCTATCGTGGTGGTGGAGCAGAATATGTCGGGGCAATTGTTCCATTACCTGCATGCCGAGCAGGCCATACCGGCACGGGCTGTTTCGTATGCGCGGCCGGGGCCGCTGCCATTGCGCCCCGGGGATATTGTCGAGTTTATCATTGCTGGAGTACAGGCCGATGAATGAAATGATAAAACCGAAGGATTACAAAACCGATATCAAACCGATTTGGTGTCCGGGCTGTGGAGATTTTGCCACCCTCAGCGCCTTGACCAAAACCCTGGCCTTTATGCAACTGAAAAAGGAACAGGTCAGTATCATTTCCGGTATTGGCTGTTCGTCTCGCCTGCCGGCGTATATCGACAGTTACGGTTTTCATGGCGTTCACGGGCGCGCGCTGGCACTCGCCAGTGGCCTGAAAGCCGCGCGCCCCACGCAAACGGTGATTGCGGTGGGCGGTGATGGCGATGGTTTTTCCATCGGCGGAAACCACTTCATGCATGCCTGCCGGCGCAACATGGATATCACCTATATCGTGATGGACAACCACGTGTATGGTATGACCAAGGGACAACCCTCGCCAACCACGGAGCCGGACTGGGTTAGCAAGCTGACACCGCACGGCAGTGGCATCCGCCCGTTCCAGCCGTTGGCCATCGCCTTGTCATCCGGGGCTGGGTTTGTTGCACGCGGTTTTGCCGGAGATCCGTCCGGCCTGGCCAAGCTGATCTTTGAAGGTCTCCGTCATCAGGGGTTTTCGTTTATCCAGGTACTCAGTCCCTGTCCCACCTTTCGTCCGGAACAGAAGCTGTGGAAACAACAGGTGCAACCCTGGCCGTTTGATACCACTGATGACCCGGTCCTGGCTGCCAGTCGGATTCATGCCGATGAAGGTCTGACGACGGGGTTGATCTACCAGCGGGAATTGCCGGTCTGGCAACCCGGCGCGGAGGCCAGTGACACGCTCGAAAACATTGAGCAGGGGTTTTTGGTGTGAAACCTGATCAGGCCATTAACTTCACCAGCCTGGAAGAATTCCTGGCCCAGGCACTGGCGTTGAAATACGAGTCGGAGGAACGTCTTGACCAGTTGGCGCAGTGCCTGGCAGAACATAATAACCCGGCTGCAGCCGAGGTATTTGAGAGCCTGGCCAATGCTGTCGGTACAATGATCCAGGAGCTGGAGGCATTGGCGGCTGATAAATCCCTGCCTCAGATTCCTCCCTGGGAATATCAATGGCATTGTGATGACGATCCCGAAGCCCTGTGTATCGATCACGCACATTACCTGATGACGATACGTCAGTCGCTGGAGCTGGCCCAATTCAACGAGTTGCGCAGTCTGCAGTTTTTCCAGAAGGTTGAAGAGGTGGTTGCAGATGATCAGATTAAACAGTTGGCACAGCGTTTAATCCACCTGGAAACCGTCTTTGCCGGAGATATTCGGCAACGCCTGGAAAACCTGTCAGAAGACATTTCTTCCTGCGAGGATTTTGACCCGCCGAATATGCCGGAGTAAGTGTTAACGTTTTTTTAACGAGACACTTTGATCGATAGCCGATCTAATGGCAGCAAACAGGCTTTCCGGGTTGGCTTTGCCGGTGCCGGCGAGATGCAGGGCTGTGCCGTGATCAACCGAGGTGCGGATAATGGGTAGGCCCAGCGTGGTATTGATGGCATTGTTGAAGCCGACGTGTTTTAACACCGGCAGGCCCTGGTCATGATACATGGCAAGAATAGCATCGGAATCGGCTATAGAATCCCGGGTGAACACGGTATCTGCAGGATAGGGGCCAGAGACGTGAATGCCCTCGTTTTTCATCTTGTTAATTACCGGCGTGATGATTTCGATTTCCTCCATACCCAGGTAACCGTTTTCACCGGCATGAGGATTGAGACCGCATACCTTGATGTGCGGATTGTCGAGATTGAATCGGTTGGTTAAATCCTGATGCAGTATTTGAATGATATGGGCCAGTTCCCGCGCATTGATGGCATCAGCCACGTCCCGTAAAGGGAGGTGAGTGGTGGCCAGCGCGACACGCAAGTTATCGGTGGCCAGCAGCATGACGGGTTTGTCGATTCCGCACAGGTCGGCCAGGTACTCGGTATGCCCGCTGAATGTTATGCCAGCCTTATTGATGATGTCTTTCTGGATGGGCGCCGTGACCATGGCATCGTAGTCACCTGCGAGGCATCCCTGGCAGGCGTGATCCAGTATCTGCAACACGTAACCGGCATTGTCTACATTAAGGGTGCCAGCCGTGCATTCGGCGGCCAGGGCCGTGTGTTTGATCGGGGTTTTAAGGGTTTTACCGATGAGCTTGGCCCTTGCCTGCAGCAGGTTTTCATCGCCCAGAATGACCAATTCGGCATCAAACTGATGCGGATCGATCGAGGCCATGAGCTCCGGGCCTATGCCGGCCGGTTCGCCGCTGGTTATGGCGATTTTTGGGCAAGCCTGCATTGCTTACCTCCTTTCGTAGCGAAACGGTTCAAGGGTGGGGCCTGGCAGGATTTTACGACTGAAGAGCGCGCAGGCATAGTCAATACTATTTCGAGCACTGTGATGGAGTAAAAGCCTGCCAGGCCTCGCCATTGGGGCGTTGCAGTAGATAGGTGGTGAGCAGTGCAGGCTATGCATCTATGATCTTGACGAAGGCCTGGTCACGTAAGCGGCGTTCCCACAGCTCGAGAACCTCCTTCTTTTTCTGCTCTTCCAGCTGTGCGCGTATCTTGTTACGCTTGCTTTCTTCGGTTTCATCAACCGTACGCCTGCCCAATACCTGCAGGATATGCCAGCCAAATTCGGATCGGAACACTTCGCTGGTTTCATTCAAGGGCGTGGAATTGGCCACGGCTTCAAAGGCGGGCACCATGGCGCCCTCACCAAACCAGCCCAGGTCGCCACCCAAACCGCTGGAGCCCGTGTCCATGGAATATTTTTTTGCCAGATCGGCAAAATCCACACCCTGTAAAATCTGTTCACGAATCTTTTCGAGTTTGCTGCGAGCCTGCTCCCGATTGGTCAGTTCGTCCTCCTTGATCAGGATATGGCGCGCATGTGTCTGTTTGATCAGTACCTGTTCTCCGTCACGTTTTTCATCCAGTTTAACCAGGTGAAAGCCACTGGCGCTGCGTAATGGTTGGCTGACCTGGCCTACCTTTAACTGTGGCACGATGTCCGCAAACAGACTGGGTATCTGGGCAATTTTTCGCCAGCCGAGGTCGCCGCCCTGCAGCGCGTTGCTGCCAGCGGAGTATTCACTCGCCAGTTGGGCAAAATCAGCACCCGATTGTATCTCGTTGAGTATTTTGCGGATTTGTTCATGGGCTGTGCTGACCTGATCGCTACTGGCCCCATCCGGCAGTGCAATCAAGATGTGTGAGAGCTTGAATTCCGCCGCTGCATTATCGCCTTCGCTGCGAGCCAGGAAATCACTTACTTCCTGGTCCGACACTTCGACATTCTGGCGCGCATAACTTTGTTTAATTCTGTTAATGGCCAGTTCATCCCTGACGTTCTGGCGAAAGCTGTTGTAATCAATGCCACTGGCGAGCAGGGTTTCGCGGAACTGGCTGAGATTCATGTTATTTTTTTTCGCCAGGTTTTGCAGTGTACGGTTCAACTGGGTATCGGTGATCTTGATACCTCGTGCATCGGCCTCCTGGCGCAGGATGGATTGGTTGATCATCAATTCCAGCACCTGGCGGTTAAGCGAGGATCTAGGCGGTATTTGGCGCCCACTCTGTGTCAACTTCGCACGGATATCGCTGACTTCCAGGGACAGTTCGCGGTTGGTAATTACATCGTCTTCAACGATGGCGACAATGGAGTCGATGTAGGTGCTTTCGGCGGCCTGTGCAGTCGTTATCAGGCTGCATAAAAGTAACAGTTTGGATAGGGTTTTCATAAACGCATAGTACGGATTAAAATTTAGGGCGATAGCCTACAATACCTTCTTCAAGCAGGGAATCGATATCTTTTCCGGCGCTGCTCAGGCCTTTAAGTGTCAACTCGAAAAACACGGTACGGTCGGTCTCTTCAAAATTCTTGTCGCTGCTTTCCTCGTAAAGCACCTGGAAAGCCCAGCAACAGCTTTCGTAAGCCAGGCCAAACAGGTTTTGCACCGGCTTGTCCCTGAGGATGGAATGCTGTCGTTTGGCAAAAACTGTCCAGTAGGTCGACATGGGGTAGACAAAAGACAGAGTGCTTTGTTCCAGCTTGTCGCGGCGCATGTGGTATTCCAGGTTAAAAGCCTGGCGCTGATGCTGACGACGCAGTGAGAAATCGGTTTGCGCAGACTCCTTTTCCAACTGGTCATAAACCGAGGTGAGCTGGATATCCCACTCCGGCTTGGGCTTGTAGGTAAGGTTACCGATCAGGCTGGATTTTTCACGCTCATCAACACTGTTATTTAGACTGACCTTGCGCGGCTTGTCGTAATAGGCCTGTCCAATGCTGGCGCTGAAAATTTCGCCACCCGACTCGGCGTTTAATATGCGGGTGGTCAAACCGACACTGGCCTGCTGGCTGTCACCAATGCGATCCCCCCCCGAGAAACGGTTATTAATGAACAGGTTGTCATAACTTTCAGACAGCAAAGCGGAGTCAAAATCGGGAATGTCGCTCTGTTCTTGGTAAGGTACGTGTAGCAGGTAAAGACGCGGTTCCAGGGTATGTATCCAGCCACCGCTGGTGCCAGCCAGACGCTCGAAGATCAATCCACTGTCGAGACTGAGCAGGGGAATGGAACGCGAGATGGCGTTGTTATCATCGAGGTTATTGTCGAGCCGGTACTCGGTGAAATCGAGCTGTAATGAAGGCCTCAAAAAATAGGCGTCGCTGTGCAGATCGAGAGTCATACGGGGCGCGATGTGCAGGCGCTCACCGGTGATGCTTTGCGCTCTATCGAAACTCACCCACTCATTGTTCCAGTCTGTTTTAAACAGGCCCTGTTGCGCGGAAAACTCGCGCTCCAGGGTTAATTGCGGCAGGCGTTTATAAGGACGTGAAGCAATCGATTTCTGTTCATTGATGGTCTGATATTCTTCAAACTGTAACCGCGCGTCCCAGTTATTAAGGGTGGTGGAAAAGCTCACCGTGCTTTGCAGGAAGTCGACGTCACTGATCGTTTCCTGGTGGTCAAAATCATCCAGAAATTCGCTGTCCGAAACCTTTTGCAACAGGATGGAGGTGCGGATGCCGTCGTCGCTGCCGGCTTCATGGCGCCATTGCCGGTACCAGCGTTCATCCTCGAAGTCGTCGTCATCGAGCCAGGACAGGTGTAGCTGGCCGAGATGACTGCCGAACAGGTAACGGTTTTCGGTGTTCAGCTGCAGTCCGCGCTGGCTGTAAGCTACCGGGGTGAAGGTCATGTCATAATTGGCAGCCTGGTTCCAGTAAATGGGCACGGCAACAACTGTGCCATCCAGGTTTGAGTGCGAGAAGGTAGGCGTTAATACACCGCTCATGCGTTGATCGGTAATCGGGAAACGAAACCATGGAAAGTAAAAAACCGGAACGTCGATTACTCTTAACACGGCATGATGGGCCGTACCGATACCCTGCTGCTGATCGAACTCAAGCTTTGACGCACTTAAAGACCAGCTGTTTTGTCCGGGATCGCAGGTGGTGTAGGTGACATCCTGCAATTCACTGAGGCCGTTTTGCAACTGTTGAATCCGCCCAGCAGTGCCGCGTAAATGGCTTTCGTACAGTGTAAAGCTAACCTGTGAAAACAGCCCCTGGTTCAGGTTGTTGTGAAACTCCAGTCGCTCGGCCTGAAGGCTATACAGGTCATCGGTAAAACTCAGGTTGCCTCTGGCCTCCACCCGTTGCGGGTTTTTATAAAAGTAGAGGGTGTCGGCCTGAATGCTTTGTGTTTGCCGCCGCAGTTGCACCTGGCCACTGAATTCAAGCAAATTTTCATCCGTGCTGAAAACCTGGTCGGCTTCGATCTCGGTTGCAGCCTGGTCGTAATTGACTGGCTGCTGCGCTATCAAAACCGGTGTGCTGCACTGGCTCCAGTCGGTGGTAGCCTTCGCCGCGAGGGGTAGGGCTGTTATCAAGAGAATGAGTGGTAGCAAGAGTTTAACGCGCAACAGTTTGGGATCAGTTCAGCTTAAAGGACGAATTTTGGCACAGTCAGTGATGCACGGCGAGTGGAGAATATATGCACAGTACTGAATGGAGAGTGAATGGAGATTGGATTACAGACGTGGCTTTTTAATCTTGTAACTAAAAGTTATACCTTGTGTAGGGGTTTCAGTAGTGTTTGACCTTGGGAGTGGTGTATATTCTGATCACGTCAATAACAATAATCAGGAGTTCATCCCATGAAAAAACAAAGCAAGATGATATTCACCGCTGCCGTGGCACTGGTTACGGCTTCCCTGGCTATGCCGATTACCGCTTCAGCCAAGGAGCGCGTGGTGTTCAGTGGTGGCCCGGCGGGCGGCACCTTCCAGGTGGTTGCCAACGCGATCCAGGTTTACAAGCCGATCAAGGCTTCCAAGGATTTCCGGGTCAAGGCGCAGTCTTCTGCCGGGTCGGTTGAAAACCTGCGCAAGGTGAATTCAGGCAAGGCACAGATGGGGGTGGTCTACTCCGGTCATGTTTACCTCGGCCGTAACGGCAAGATGAAAAATGATACGCGTAAATACGAGGATGTTATGGCGGTGGCCTGGTTGTATGGCGCACCTGCCCAGTTGGTGGTGCGCAAGGGTTCCGGTATTAAAAGCACGAAAGACCTGGTGGGCAAAAAAGTGGGAGTCGGTAATGCCGGTTCCGGTGCATTTGCCAACTGCGATTTGTTTTTCAACTATTTAGGTATCTGGGACAAGATCGAACGTAACGCGATGGGTTATAACGATGCCGCCCAGGCCTTTGGTAATAATCAACTGGATGCATTCTGGCTGTTTACCGCGTTTCCCAGTGGTGCCGTCATCATGGCCGCGCAGACCAACGACATTGATTTGATAAACCTGGGTAAAGATGCGCAAGACAGTGGCTTCTTCGATCAGTATCCGTACTTCTCAAAACTGTCGGTACCGGCTGGCACCTATCGTGGCGTAGACCATGACACGCCTTCTTTTCAGGATTCTGCCCTGTGGGTGGCCAACTCGAAGGTGTCTGAGGACACGGTCTACAACATGCTCAAGACTCTCTATACCGATGAAGGACTGGCGCACATGCGTGCACAGAAAAAGACCTTTAAGGACATGAGCCTGAAAACCGGTACCCAGGGCGTTGTCACCCCGTGGCACCCCGGCGCCATCAAGTTCTGGAAAGAAAAAGGCATGATGTAATCCTGTTGGCGGCTGCGGGTACGGCTGTACCCGCTGTTGTCCATGCTCCTGCCCCGGTATCGGATATCCTTCACTCCTCGGCTTTTCTGGAGGTGTTATGCTGGTCGAAAAACTGAATAAAATCGAACAGGCACTGTTCGATGGCCTGGCCATGGGCCTGGTGCTGTTTTATTCCTATTCGGCGGTTTTGCAACCGGCTGCCACCCAATACCATCGCGGAATCTACGTTATCATTACTTACGTGCTGGTATTTTTGGTTTACCAGTCCAAATGGGGCGGCGTCCTGGGCAGGGTGTGGGATTATTTTCTGATTGGCCTGTCGATATTCACGCTGGGTTACTGGATTGTGAACTTCGAGGCCATCAACTATCGTGCCGGAGCGGAGACCGAGTTCGACACCTGGGTTGCCGTAATCGGCGTGCTGGTCGGTATCGAGGTGGCTCGACGCGTGGTTGGTAGCATCTTTGTCATTATCGGTGCCATCATGTTGCTCTATGGAGTTTTCGGTGACAGTGAATTCGTTCCGGAGGTTATCCAGCATGCCGGTGATACCTTTCCCTATCTGTGCGTGAGTATCTTCTACAAGAGTGATGGCGTTTTCGGCATCATGGCCAATGTACTGGCGACCTATATTATCCTGTTTGTTATTTTCGGAGCTTTTCTGGAAAAAAGCGGTGCCCAGCGTTTCTTTATTGACTTTCCGCTGGCGGCCGTTGGCCACAAGATCGGCGGGCCCGGCAAGGTGTCGGTGATTGCTTCTGGCCTGTTCGGCTCGATTTCAGGCAGCGCGATAGCCAATACCGTGTCCACCGGCTCCTTTACCATTCCGATGATGAAAAAGGCCGGGTTCCGGCCGCATGTCGCAGGCGGTATCGAACCGGCGGCATCGATCGGCGGCATGTTCATGCCTCCGATCATGGGTGCGGGCGGTTTCATCATGGCCGAACTGACCGGCTTGCCCTATTCACAGATCATGCTGGTGGCGATCTTCCCGGCACTGATGTATTTCTTTAGCGTGTTCATGATGGTTCATTACGAGGCCAAGAAACATAATATTATCGGACAGAAGTCTGATAAAAGTGCTGTGGATATTCTGAAAAAGGAATGGTTCTATATTCTGCCCCTGGTGGTGATCACCATTTTCATGCTGACCGGTTACTCTCCGGGTTATTCTGCCATTCTCGGTATCGTGACCTGTATCGTGGTGAGTTGGTTCAGAAGGGACACACGCATCGATCTCAGGGGCTTTTTACAGGCCTCGAGAGCCGGGGCCGAGGCCAGCCTTAAAATCGGCGCCACAGTAGGTGTTATCGGTATCATCATCGGCGTACTGACCTACAGCGGCCTGGTGCTGACCTTTGCCGATATCGTCATCGAACTGGCCGACGGCAAGCTGTGGTTGACCATCCTGTTGATTGCATTGGCATCACTGATTCTGGGCATGGGCGTACCGGTCACGGCGGCCTACCTGATCACCGCGGTCGTGGCCGTGCCTGCGCTGACCGAGTTGGGCATCAACCCGATTGCGGCGCATATGATCGTGTACTGGTTGTCGCAGGATTCCAATATTACGCCGCCGGTGTGTATTGCGGCCTTTGCCGGTGCCACCATTGCCAAGGCCAATATGTGGGCGACGGCCTGGATAGCCTTCAAGTTTGCCAAGTTTCTATACCTGGCGCCCTTCATCTTCGGATATGTACCGGCTTTTTCACTGGATGGCAGTGCCATGGATATCGTGATTACTTTCGTGCTGGTGTTTTTTGGCACCTGGGCCTATAGCTGGTTTTTAAGTGGTATTTGGGTGAAGTATTTCACTAAAACGCCAGCCTAAGGTATTGAATTAACAGAATATAATGGCAGCTGGATATGTCAAAATTGTTAAAAGTTCACAATCAGGACTTTTTTATGTGACATAATCACAGCTTATCTTGATTATAATAAATATCTATATTAGAGTTCTCTTAACTTAAATTTATGGAGAACTGATATGGACCAGGATATGAACAAGAATCGACGATTACAATATTACGATAAACTGGTAAAACAGATCGTAATATACGGAACGGGATCCTTTTTTCTACTCGGGAGCCTGATCACATTAATCTGGTTTGATGTCTAAAAGCCCCTGAAAAGGGGCTTTTTTTATTGTACAAGTATGTACTTATGCTGTGATTGCAGGGATGCACAAGAGCAGTGTTAGGCCAGGGAAAACCTTATGCCCAATGAACAGGGAAGGTCGAAGAGGGTGATTGCCAGCTTGAGAATCCGTTGCGGGGCAATTACTTCAGTACTTCAATGCTATGTTCGATCTCCTCTTCGTCCAGAATTTCTTTTAATTTCTTGATAATTTTCGCGGTATTTTGATAGGAGCTGTTTTGCAGCCGGGTAATAAATGCAATTTCATCACTATCCTTGCGCGGCAAGTCTCGATTTGTATCGGGATTTAACAGGTTCTTGATTGTCTTCCAGTCACACAGGCGCTCGTCAGGGTTTTTAATCAGCGCACTTTCAATAAAATATTTCAGGTCATCATCTATTTCCGGGCGATACTGTTTGATATCTGGCGGGGCTTCATACACCTGCATGGCCAACAGGTCATTCAGGTGCTTGGCAGAAAAAGGCGGCATACCGGTTAGCATGGTAAAGGCCATAATGCCTACCGAGTAAATATCGGCCCTGCCGTCAAAGGGCTCCCCTTTTATGATTTCAGGTGCCAGGTATTTCGGTGTTCCCAGCACCGTTGTCACCACATCCATCGGCGGTTTGGCGACGCCAAAGTCTGTTAATTTCACGTGGCCACGGTCATCAATAAAGATGTTAGCGGGTTTGATATCGCGGTGAATAATGCCCTTGTCACCTTGAGAGTGCGCATATTCCAGCGCGCATACAACCTGGAAGAGAATTTTGCGTGTTTCCACCAGGTCCAGAGTGCCCTTGCTTTTCAGAATCTGGCCCAGATCTTTTCCCCTGAGCCTTTCCATCACGATAAAGCTGGTGGAATATTCGCTGATGGTTTCGAAGACGTTTACGATATTGGGGTGATTGAGCTTGGCGATGATTTTTGCCTCATGCTCGAAGCGGGACAGAAAATCCGGGTCGTGGGAGAGGTCGTATTTCAACATTTTCAGGGCGACATGGCGTTCCAGCATCGGGTCATATCCTTCGAACACCGTGGCCATGTTGCCCTCGCCAATTTTCTCCGTCAATGTGTACCGGCCGACCTTGTTGATGCCTCCATCATGAGCCATGCGCTCGGACATGAGGTTACTCATGGTGTTGGCAAAAGCACTGTGCTTTTTCAGTAGATTATTAAAATCATCACGTTCCAGGTAAAAAACGATGGTTTTTTCCAGCGCCACGGCGTCGGACGTATAGGGCGTATTGGTTAACAGTGCCACCTCACCGAGTACCGAGCCATCGGTCAGTTCAACCTGGAGTCTTCTATGGCCGAGCAGGTTGGGGGTTTGCAACTCGACATGACCGTTCATGATGATAAAAAAGCGGTCGGCTTTTTTGCCGCTCTCGATCAGTTTTTCACCCTTTTGGATACGATCGATCTTGAAGTAGCGGATAATATCCTTGCGTATGGCTTTCTCAAGACCGGAAAAAATCTCGATGTTGGAGATCAGGGATTCAAAATTGCTCGTGGCTTCATTCATTAGTAATGCCTTAAATTGCTGAATGTTGTGATATCTGGAATGTTCGGGTCTGTTAGCACTAAGACTCTGAGCGGGATGCGGTATCCGGCCGTTATTTTTCTTAAGTGTTTTATCAGGGTTTTGCTAACAATAAGGAATATATACTACACCCACCGTGATATTTCTTGATGATTGTTCAGGTTTTGACAAAAATCCGAATATTTCTGGGCGATATGGCGGGAATAGGCTGGATATTGTTTCCCTCTCGAAGTTCTGAAGCAAACGGCTTTTTCTCTTTTTGTGATTTTAGAGCTTCATTGAAACCGGGCTCATAGTATAAGTATTCAATATAAATCCGGATAAGGTTTTGCCATCAGAATTGAACCGGTTTTTTCTGCAATTTGCGCTGCAGGGTTCTGCGGTGCATGCCCATGGCCCTGGCCGCTGCGGATATGTTGCCATCGTAGTCATTCAGCACCTTGTGTAAATGCTCCCATTCCATGCGTTTGCTCGACATGGGCTTCGATTGCAGGTCGGCATCCGCATTTCCCTTATCGTGATAAAACGCTTTCAGAATGTCTGCCACGTCGGCCGGTTTGGTCAGGTAATGTATGGCCCCGAGTTTGATTGATTCAACCGCGGTACTGATGCTGGCAAAGCCGGTCAGAACCACGATGCGGATACCGGGTTCTGAAGCTACCAGCGATTTGATGACATTCAGTCCCGAGTCGGTGCCGATGCGTAGGTCGACGATGGCATACTCCGGGTGATGTTCCTGTGCAACGGCCACGGCCTGTTTATGTGTGTGCGCGATTTCGACATGGTAATCGCGTTTTTCAAGTGCCTTGGATAATACCTGGCAAAACACTTCATCATCATCAACCAGCAACAGATTGGCCTGTAGGGGCGGGCTGGACTGTGGATCGGATTTAGTCATGCTCGGATTGTATCAATGGTAAGGTCACAAGGGTACGGGTGCCACCTTCGTTGCGACGTTTAAACTGCACATTGCCACCGCTGCGACGCAAGGTGGTGATGGCCAGAAAAAGACCTATGCCCATGCCATCGGGTTTGGTGGAAAAGGTCACATCACCTGCCAGGGCAATATGTTCATCGGTCATGCCCTCACCATGGTCATCAATAATCAGCGATAAAACCTGCTGCTGCACCTCGGCAAGCACAGAAATGGAATTCTGGCTGGCATCGGCGGCATTGTTCAGCAGGTTGATGATGGCCTGTACGATGGTCCGGTCATCCAGCAAGCGGCCGGGCCCAGTGTATTCGGCGATCTGTTTGTGCAGGTTTGTGGCAGGGCGTAACTCCTGCCAGTGATCAAAGATTTGCTCAAGGAAATGGTTCACCGCGACCAGGTGGCCGGCATCGGCACGTGATTCACCGGTGCTATCCGATAACACCGACAGGATCTTCTTACAACGTTGAATCTGCTGAAGCATGATGGCCTGTTGTTCGAATAATTCCGGGTAATGCTCGGCATCGAACCCGTCGGTGATCTCGCCGCTGATCACGGCCAGGCTGGCCAGCGGTGTGCCCAGCTCATGGGCGGTCCCGGCGGCCAGGGTGCCGAGCGTAACCATTTGCTGGTCACGTAATTCTCGTTGGCGGGCCTCGGCTATGGCCTGGTCCCGGCGTTTCAATTCTTTTGACAGGTAAGTGATAAACCAGGTGACCAGCAGGGCACTGACCAGAAAACCAAACCACATGCCCAATACGTGCTGCGAAAACTGGCCATCATTATTCAGGCCATGTTGATGATCGTGAGATTGGTAGGTCAGTGGTACATAGTATTCCAATAGTAAGCTGTATAAAGCAATGGTGATGGTAGATAGTAGCCAGGTCGGTTTACCGGGGATCAAGGTGGCGGAAATCGCAAGTGGAATCAGGTAGAAAAAGGTGAAGGGGTTGGTTGCACCACCGGCAAAATACAGGATCAGCGTAAAGGATATTATTTCGATCAGTAGTTGGATAAAGATCAGTAGATTGGTAATTTCCCGATCGGAATCGATAAAATATCGGGTAATCAGGTTAGTGACCGCCATGATCAGCAGGATGATGCTCAGCGGCATGACCGGCAGATTGATATTGAGGCCAAATAAAGCCAGCAGTGCCACGACGGATACAAAAATGATCGTGATGTTACGAAGAATATAAAGCTGACGCAGGATTTTGGCAGAGCTGTTGAGCCGGCCGTAAGACATAGAAGGAACCTGGTGAGAAATCGCGGGTATTTTATCCATTAGTCCCGTTGAAATCATGAATTTTTATCCGCTGCGACAATTTGTCACTTCACTCGAATTCTGAGTTCACCTAAGCTTCACTTCTAATTTCTCAGCGGGGTAGTCATGAAAAAAATCGGTCTGTTTCTTGTTTCGTCTTTATTATTTATATCGGCACCACTGTATGCAAGTGGCCAGGGTTATAGCAATCACCCGATGAAGGCTGGAAAAGGGCAGAAACAGCATAAGATGGCGATTAAACACGTTAACCCCTTGCCGAATTTTATGCAGGTAGTAAGAAAATTTGGTGAGCAATTGAATTTGAATGACAAGCAGCAAGCGGCACTTAAAAAATGGCGTGAAAAAAATGGCACCGAGGTCAAGTCCCTGGTCAAGGCGACCATGGCTGCAGAAAAGAAACTCCATGCAGCCGCATTCAGTCATGCCAGTCAACATGATCTACAGGATTTAATGGACAAGGTTTTAAGCCTGCGTCTGCAGGTGGCCAAGAAAAAAATCGCCTGCCGTGAAAACATGCGTAAGGTGCTCGATAATAATCAGTGGGAAAAATTGGTTTCTTTATATCGGCAAAAAATCATGGCAGGAAAATAAAATACCACCACATTTTGTAACAGCTGAAGAATTCACCCTTAATTCCAGAGTCATACAGGTTCATTTTCCCCCTATAGTTGCTGTATGACGCTGGAATTTTTTTTATTTCTGAATAGAAAAAAGCGTAACTTGATCACCATTAACAAAGCCAGCAAAGCCAGGCCGGCAATGGAAAAACTGCCTGATACGCCCACGCCGTAGCTGATATCCACAGTTTCACTATCATGATAATAGGGTTCATGGTAGGGATCGTCGTGGTCCAGGTCTTCCAGCGCAATAATATGATCGCCATGTTCCCTATCCAGGATCATGCTGGCCACAATACCGGGATGATAGAGACTGTGCAATTCAATCAAAACCTCGTAGTATCCGGGACGATAGCCTTCAATCAATTCGGTTAATACCTCGTAACTATCATCCGCTGAATCCCCGTGAATATCAAACAGGTCGGTGTCGGCGTATTGATACCAGGGCCCGCCTTCGCGACTGAGAAACAACTTGGCATAAACGGTTTCGGAGTCCGAATCGGTGTCGGCATCAAAGCCAACGCGGATGTGATGGTAAAAGCCGTCATCGTCCAGATCACCCGTCAGTTCAACCCAGGCATCGAATATTTCGAATTCGGTCATACTGCCGTGGTAAGCCAGTTTAAGCTGAAGGCTGTTGTCTGCCGACGTTTCATGACTGGTTTTTGGAATGGACTGAACCACCGGTGAATTGGCGATTTCCTGTTTTAACTCGATGTCCTGGTTCAGTGTGAACTTGCCAATGGAACGTGCCGTTGGGGTTTCGGCCGACGCAAGCAGCGGCGCGCTCAAGGCGTATAAGGCAATCAAGGTTACGATTTTCATCAGAGAATCCCCTTTCTATTCATCATCATATTTTCTGTGCTGGCGTTTACGATCATGATCGCGATGATCGCGGCCATGTTGTTTTTTGATGCGTGATTTATGGCGGCTGTAATGATCGTGACTGTGCGACCTTTTAGGGTGTTTATGATGATGTTTGTGGTGATGTTTTTTTATCAGGTGGCCACGGTTATAGAGATGATGACGGGGCGCATAATCGAGATCGTAAAAGAAAAAATAATAGGGGAAAATTTCATCAGTCTGGTAATGGGCCTGAACACTGGTGCTTATGCTCAAACCGGCAAGGGAAATGGCGATAATGCTGTTTTTCAGGTTAAGGAAAATAGGCTTTTTCATGGTTAACTCCCGGTTTTTGGTTGATGACAGGGAGTTTACGCCGGGGTCAATGAACGCCGGCTGAATCAAAAAAGTAAGATTTGATTAACCGACGTCATTCTCCTGTAATAACTGCAAATGATGTTCTCCATCCTG
The DNA here is from genome assembly GCA_024763185.1 of Gammaproteobacteria bacterium. Lineage (GTDB taxonomy): Bacteria > Pseudomonadota > Gammaproteobacteria > JACNJF01. The sequence goes on from JANTFY010000012.1 coordinate 16,877, forward strand.
CTCAATATCGATAAGGACGGTGATCGGCCTGCAGCAGACCTCGCAATCCTCGATGTATTTCTGCTGTTGCAGTGACGTATCCAGCAGTATGGAAATCTGTTCGCCACAGTAAGGGCAAAAAGCGAAATTTTCTTCGAGCATTTTGGTCCTGGTTTTGGTTGGTTGACCTTAAGGGTATAAAATCATAGGTGATTATGAAATAAATCTATTCACTGCAGATGACTTCAGCGGACAAACCAGAAGAAACCGACCCGGTGGTTGAGTATAAAGTGAAAAAACGCGTGGCACAGAAGGTGATGCACGATATTCGCCAGCGTGTTGAAGAAATAGAGGATGATGTAAAGGCGCAGAAAAAAGCTGGCAGGTTGGTGCTGCCATTGCTTGTGGTGTTATTGGTGGTGGTGATTGTTCTGGTTTCCAGTCCTTATTTATTGCGCATGGTTAGTGGCGGCCTGGAATAATAATGGCGTCGGCAAGCCTGAGGATGTTTTTAACCACGGCCGTAATACCGAATTAAAGCTTGTCTCTTTAATTCAGTGACAACTAACGTAATTCCTTCGGTAACTGAAAGGTCACATCTTCGCGAAAACCCAACGACTTGACCTCGCCACTGTTTTGCGATTTCAGGTAGTCGACAACCTGTTGCACCAGTAGTTCAGGGGCCGATGCCCCGGCTGTGACGCCGATACATTGCTTATTTTGCAGCCAGTCGGGCTGAATATCTTCAACTCCGTCTATCAGGAAACCATCAATATCATGGTTGCTGGCAATTTCACGCAGGCGGTTTGAATTCGAACTGTTCTGAGAACCCACGACCAGGATCAGGTCACAGGTTTCAGTCAGCTTCTTAACGGCATCCTGCCGGTTCTGCGTGGCATAACAGATGTCATCCTTGCGTGGTCCCTGAATGGATGGGAAGGTTTGCTGCAAAGCATCAATGATTTTAGATGTATCGTCTTTAGACAGAGTGGTCTGGGTGACGAATCGCAGTTCATGCGGATTTTTAACCTGTAGTTGCCTGGCGTCCTCAACGGATTCAACCAGGTAAATCTGTCCATTGTGGCTGGTATCATACTGCCCCATGGTGCCTTCAACTTCGGGGTGGCCTTTGTGGCCGATGAGAATGGTTTCGATACCCTTTTTACTGTAACGGCAGACCTCAAGGTGGACCTTGGTCACCAGTGGGCAAGTGGCGTCAAAAACCTTCAGTCCGCGTTGTTTGGCTTCATTTTGCACGGCCTTGGAAACACCGTGCGCACTGAAGATAACGTGCTGGTTTTCAGGTACTTGGTTCAGTTCATCAACGAATATGGCCCCTTTGTTTTTAAGGTCTTCAACCACGTATCGGTTGTGGACCACTTCGTGGCGTACATAGATGGGGGCTCCAAACAGTTCCAGTGCGCGTTCGACGATGTCTATCGCTCGATCGACACCGGCACAGAAACCGCGGGGATTGGCGAGCATGATGTCCATCAGTTGATAGTCTCCGGCATGGGGTCGGGATTTTCGATGTGCAGGATTTTTACCCGGTAGCGCACCGTATGACTGGCCAGGGGGTGATTAAAGTCGACTTTGACCTCGTCTTCACCCACTTCCAGGATCGTACCCGGCAGGGTTTCACCGCTGGGGGTGCTGAACTCAATGATCAGGCCTGGCACCAACGAGTAGTCCGGGTTGAATTCGTCGCGCTTGATGTGTTGCACCAGGCTGTCATCCGTGAACCCGAAGGCCAGGTCGGGTCCGATATCCAGTGTCTGTTCATCGCCCACCTGCAGCCCCAGCAGGCTGAGTTCCAGTCCATGGGCCAGTTCACCCGTACCCAGGCGAAAGGTCAGAGGTTCGTCATCGAAGGTATCCTCCAGCAGGCTGCCATCGGTAAAACCAATTTGATGAAACAGCGTGACGATGCTGTTGCGCTGAATCTTATCCATGACTGTTTTCTTTATCCTGGCTTTTGTATGGGCTGATCATGCCGCTGCCAATCAGCAGGAAGGCGCCCACGAATACCGCCGAATCGGCAATATTAAACGCGGGGTAGGGATAGCTGCCAAGCCAGACCTGGATAAAATCAATGACATGACCCAGAGCTACGCGATCGATGAGATTGCCGATGGCGCCCCCCAGGATCAGGCATAAGGCGATGGCGGTGAGTTTTTCGTGTTGTTCGAGTTTTTTGATCCAGAAAAACAGGAAGGTACTGATGATGATGGCGAAAAATGTGAAAAACCAGCGTTGCCAGCCACCGGCTTCGGCCAGAAAACTGAACGCCGCGCCCTTGTTATAGGTCAGGAACCATTCAAAGTAGGGCATTACCTTAACCGCCTGGTGGTATTCAAGCTGGGTGTTGGCGATCCACTTGGTGGCCTGGTCAGCAATAATGACCAACCCACTGATCCAAAGGTATTTAAGCATACTGGCGCTGTTCACCTTCTCCGTCCACGTTGTCGACACAACGACCGCAAAGTTCCGGGTGTTGTTCATACGAACCCACATCTGCCCGGTGGTGCCAGCAGCGCACACATTTCTGGTACGTGCTGGGAGTGGCCTCGATGGCAAACTGTTGGTTATCATCCTGCAGGTTTCGAATCTCGCAATCTTGCGGTGCTTCAGCCAGTTTGGCCAGTGAAGCCTCGGAGGTGATCAACACGAAGCGCAATTCATCACCGATGATCTCCAGGGTTTTGAGCAGTTCATTATCACAATACAGGGTCACCTCGGCATCCAGGCCCGAGCCAATCTGGCCGTCTTTTCGCAGGCCTTCCAGTACGACGGAAACCTGCTCGCGTATTGCCAGCAGTTTGGACCACAGTTCACTGGAAATCTCACTGTTCTGATAATCGAACAGACCTTCATACCAGGTTGTCATAAACACACCCATATCGGCATGCTCACCGGGCATGTGCTCCCAGACCTCGTCGGCGGTGAAGCTCAGGATCGGTGTTATCCAGCGCGTCATGGCTTCCGCCACGTGATACATCGCGCTCTGGCAGGAACGTCGTGCCAGTGAATCTTCCTGCGTGGTGTACTGGCGATCCTTGATGATATCCAGGTAAAAGCCACCCAGGGTTTCGGAGCAGAATTTATGAATTTTCTGCACGGCAACGTGAAACTGGTAACTGTCATACAGGTCTTTCAACTCATTTTGCAAGGCCAGGGTCTCGGCAACCATCCAGCGATCCAGTGCCAGCAATTGCGGGGCTTCAACCATGTTCTTTTCAGGGTTAAAACCATTCATGTTGGCCAGCAGAAAGCGCAACGTATTACGAATGCGTCGATAGGAGTCTGCCGTTCTTTTCAGGATTTCATCCGAGATGCTCATTTCGCCGGAGTAATCGGTACCGGCCACCCATAGGCGCAGGATATCTGCACCCAGGGAATTGATGACCTTTTGAGGTGCCACCACGTTACCCACGGACTTGGACATTTTCATGCCCTTGGCATCCACGGTAAAACCATGGGTCAGCACCTGCTTGTAGGGCGCATGTCCGTTCATCGCGCAGGATGCCAGGATTGAACTGTGAAACCAGCCGCGATGTTGATCGGAACCTTCCAGATAGATGTCGGCCGGAAACTGAAGACGTTCGTCGTTCTGTAGTACGCTGAAAAAAGTCGTGCCAGAGTCAAACCAGACATCCAGCGTGTCGGTAGTTTTACTGTAATGTTGGGCATCATCTCCCAGCAGTTCAACCGGGTCCAGATCAAACCAGGCACCAATGCCCTTGTCATCCATACGTTTTGCGACCTGTTCAATCAAATTATCGGTGTCCGGGTGCAGTTCATGAGTCTGTTTATGTATGAACAAAGGAATGGGGACACCCCAGAAACGCTGGCGCGAAATACACCAGTCAGGACGGTTTTTGATCATACCGTTGATACGCGCCTCACCCCAGTCCGGGATCCATTCGACATTTTTAATCTCATCAAGCACTTTCTGGCGCAACCCCTGTTTTTCCATGCTGATAAACCACTGCGGCGTGGCGCGGAAAATAATCGGTGTTTTATGACGCCAGCAGTGCGGATAACTGTGTACCAGTTTTTCTTCGTGCAACAGGGCGTTGTGTTGTTTCATCACCTCGATGACGTGACTGTTGGCATTGAATACGTGCTCACCGGCAAACAACTCGGTGTCGGGCAGAAAACAGCCGTCATCTCCGACCGGGTTATAGGGTTCAAGCCCGTAGCGTTGGCCGATTACAAAGTCATCCTGGCCGTGGCCAGGAGCCGTGTGCACCGCACCGGTGCCCGCTTCCAGGGTGACATGCTCGCCAACGATGAGCAGGGATTCCCGGTTATAAAACGGATGGCGTAACCGTTGTCTGTCGAGCGCCGCACCCGTGCCGTAGGCAATGACCTGGTAGTTATCGATGCCGTAACGGGCCATGGAATCTTTCATCAGGTCTTCCGCCAGCACCAGGCGTTCTTTACCCTGGTCGGTTTCAATCTGCACAATAACGTACTCAAAATCCGGGTGCAGGGCGACTGCCAAATTAGCTGGCAAGGTCCATGGCGTGGTGGTCCAGATCACGACCGACAAGGGGCCTTCGCCATGATGCCCCGGAACATTATGAAAACAACTGAAAAAGGCATCTTCATCGACCACCGGGAATTTAACATCGATGGCAATCGAGGTTTTATCCTTGTAATCGACTTCGGCTTCAGCCAGCGCTGAACCGCAATCGGTACACCAGTGTACCGGTTTTTCACCCTTGGTCAGGTGACCGTTGCTGATGATCTTGCCGAGTGCGCGTACAATATTGGCCTCGGTGTCAAAGTTCATGGTCAGGTAGGGTTTGTCCCAGTCGCCCAGCACTCCAAGGCGCACAAAATCCTGCTTCTGGTCTTCAATCTGCTGGTTGGCGAAGTCACGACAGGCCTGACGGAATTCATGGGCATCCACCGCAATACCGGCCTTGCCAATATCTTTCTCAACAGCGTGTTCAATGGGCAGGCCGTGGCAATCCCAACCCGGTACGTAGGGTGCGTCGTTTCCATTCAAGGTGCGCGCCTTGATGATTATATCCTTGAGTATCTTGTTGACGGCATGCCCGATATGGATGCTGCCATTGGCATAGGGTGGGCCATCATGCAGGATAAAACGTGGTTGACCCTGGCGAGCTTCTCTAATTCGTTGATACAGGCCTTTTTCCTGCCAGTTCTTGAGACGGGCGGGTTCATTCTTGGCCAGGTTTCCACGCATGGGAAAACCGGTATCGGGTAAGTTCAGGGTGGGTTTGTAATCAGTCACGTTATTTCCAGTATCTCGTTGTGCTCAAAGTAGGTTTTTGCATCTTCAATGTCCTGATTGATCTGGGTTTTCAGGGCCGTCAAAGAATCATATTTCTCTTCATCCCGCAGTTTGTGCAGAATTTCTATCTCCACGCAGCGACCGTATATCTGTTCGGAAAAATTCAGAATATAGACTTCCAGAATGGTGCCGACTCCATTTACCGTGGGGCGGGTACCAATGCTGGCAACGCCACGCAGGACGCGATTATCCAATCCTTTGACCAAGACCGCAAATATTCCATGCACAGCAATGGGTCGTGGACCCATTTTCAGGTTGATGGTGGGGAAGCCAAGGTCGCGCCCCAGTTTTTTGCCGTGGGCCACTTTGCCGGCTAGCGTGTAGGGTCTGCCCAGAAGCTGGCGTGTTGTCACCAGGTCGTT
>JANTFY010000013.1 GCA_024763185.1 Gammaproteobacteria bacterium
GCCTGCCGTTTGAATACCCTGTTGTTGTAAAACCTCAAGCCCTCGAAGATTCCATCTCCATACAGTAAACCGTGGTCAAAAACGGATATTTTGGCTTCGTGCGCCGGTTTGATGCGCTGGTCGATCCAGCAGATTGCGGTGTTGTTCATGCTTTTAAATAAAGGTCAATATAAGTGACCTATGATTATGGTGTATGCAGGATTATAATGTCAACTAAATTGACTTAAATAGCTGGAATATGTCCACACGCGAACAGGAATTAAACAAAGCCCTGGAAGCCATGTATTTTGGTTTTCGGGCCATGGTCAGACATCCTGATGAGGGTTTGAAAAAACTGGGTTATTCAAGGGTTCATCATCGTATCCTGTATTTTGTTGGCCGTAATGAAGGATGCAGCATCAACGATTTACTGGCCATCATGGGCGTGACCAAGCAGTATTTGAACAGGCCACTGAAAAAACTGGTTGAAGATGGATTTATCGAACAACAGACAGACCGTATCGATAAGCGAGTGAAACGCCTCTATTTGACAGGGAAAGGCGCCACGTTGGAAAGCTCACTCAGTGGGAATCAACGCCAGCAGTTTGCCCGTATTTTTGAACAACTGGGTGAAGAAGCCGAACATAACTGGCATCAGGTTATGCAGCTACTGGCCAGGCAGTGATAGGGACTTGTTAATCGATACAGACAATCCCGTAGCTGAGGATATGCATTGTAAGGAGTGATCTTATCGTTTGTGGTTGATGTCTCAGCAATAACTACTATATTAATGTAAATTAATATACTTATTTAGTTGCGCTGCATGGGTATACTTGTGACGAGTAATTTATCGATTGAACTGGGTTTTTGAGATTTGATTAAAAAACTGCTGAATTTTTCTTATAACCACCCGCGCCTGATCATCCTGCTGCTGATCAGCATGACGTTGGCAGTGGCGCCGGCTTTACAGCGCTTGCAGTTTGATATTTCTGCGCAAAGCCTGGTGGTTAAATCGGATCCGCAATGGCAGGCCTATCAAAAGTCTTTGCAGGATTTTGGTTCGGATTCCGCAGTCATCATCGTGCTATCGGATGAGCAGTTATTCTCCAGGCAGAATCTGCTACACATAAAACAGGCGCTCAAGGCACTCGAGCAACTTGAATTCGTCAAGTCTAGCAAGAGCCTGTTTAACGTGCCTAATGTCAAGGATAACCAGGGTTTTATCGAAACCCGTCCTTTTTTAATGACACTGCCGCAAACGCAACAGGAAGCCGAGCAATTGATAGATGAAGCGCTGAATAATCCCATGGTGGCCGATAACCTGATGTCGAGGGATCGAAAAACCATGGCGATCAACCTTTATATCGATGCCGAAAAACACTATAGCGGACGTGATCGGGAGATTTCAGCGGCCATTGAAGAACAGTTACAACCGTTGAAGCAACACCTGCAGACGGTTTATCAAATGAGTTCGCCCTATGTGCGTGACCAGATATCCCAACAGATAAAAATTGACCAGCAAACCATCTTGCCGGCCGCGCTGGCGGTTTTGTTACTAGTCTTGGGTTTGAGCATGGGGCGCTTGAACTGCTCCATCGTGCCCATGTCCTCGGCCACTATCAGTATCGTGATGACGTTGGCCTTTATGGCGGTGATGGAAATCCCGGTGAATGTACTCACCTCCATTATTCCGGCCCTGCTGATTATTATCGGTTCCACGGAAGACGTGCATTTAATGGCCGAATACCATATCGGGATACGCCAGGGAAATTCCCGCGATGAAGCGGTTCAGCGATTACCTGCCAATCAGTCCATGGCGATCATGCTGGCGTTTGTCACCACGTTTGTCGGTTTTCTGGCCATTACGGTAAATGACCTGGAGATACTGAGTGAGTTTGGCTGGCTGGTAGCCTTTGGCTTGTTTATTAATTTTATTGTCACGGTATTGTTTGTGCCGGCCTATCTACGCTTGTTTGGCGGATCCGGTGTGGATCGGCAACAGCAAAAAAACATCTTTCAGCGCCTGAGCCTGGCCATTTTTTCAGTGGTGATGCGGTTTAAAAAAACCACGCTGCTGTTAATGGTTTTGGTGCTGGGTTATTTCGCGGCCGGGGCACCCTACCTGGTCGTGAATAACAATACGCTGGCCTATTTCGAAGAGAACTCGGAGGTTCGTCAGCGTGCCGATTCCATCCATGAAACCCTGGCGGGTATGCAGACTTTTTCCATTATCCTGGATTCTTCCATTGAAGGCACTTTCCAGAAAGTCCGTTACCTGGAAGAGGTGGAAAAAATCCAGCAGTATTTAGATAAGCGCCAGGTGTTTGATAAAACCCTGTCCTTTGCCGATTTCGTAAAATTAACCCATCAGGTCATGGAGGGTACCTCTGAACCCCAGTTACCGCTGGAGGATGAAGTGGTACAGGTTTACATGGAATTTGTGCAGGCCGATGCGGTAAGCAGTTATGTGACACCGGATTACAGCAGCACGCGTATCCTGGTCAGGCATCATATTGGCGAAACCAGCTTGCTTAAACAGGAATTTGAAGCCCTCAACTATTTTATCAAGCATGATCTTAAGACCAGCATGAAGGTTACCCTGACCGGTGATTCCGTATTAAATAGCAATGCGGCCGATGCGATGGCGGTCGGGCAGATTCAATCCCTGGTTCTGATGGTGGTGGTGATTTTATTTTTAGTCTCGCTGCTTTTTGTTGATTTCCGAGCCGGACTGATTGCATTGATTCCCAATGTCTTTCCGGTGGTGGTTTTATTTGGGGTGATGGGTTATTTCAATATACCGCTGGACACTGGCACTACCATGGTGGCCGTGATAGCACTGGGTATCTGTGTTGATGATACGATTCACTTCCTCAGCCGGTATCATTTCTTTACGCGCGGTGCCAGTGATGTGGAGAAAGCCTTGCAGCAGACCGTTGAACATGAAGCGACGCCAATTACCACGACGTCACTTGCGTTGGCGCTGGGATTTTCAACCCTGATGTTATCCAGTTTTCAACCGGTGGTCTATTTTGGCGGACTCAGTGCACTGGTCATGGTGCTGGCGATGTTCTCCACCCTGGTTTTAACACCGATCCTGCTATCTTTCACCAAGCTGATTACGGTGTGGGATATGTTGTCATTGAACCTCAAGGCGGATGTGCTGAAAAACAGTGACATTTTCAAAGGGCTGAAAAGCTTTCAGATCAAGCAGGCCATCTTATCCGGCACCCTCAAGCAGTATAACCGTGGAGAAATCATCATCGATCAGGGTGTGAAGGGGGAAGAATTTTTTGTTCTCCTCGAAGGTGCGGCAACGGCCACACACCGCAGCGCCGATGGTTCCATCCATACGCTTGGCCACTTAAAAGCCGGAGACTTATTTGGTGAGGTGGCACAGTTGTCTCAACGCACACGCATGGCGCGAGTGACCGCTGCCGAAAAAACCCAGGTGCTGGAAATGAAGTGGGACGGTATACGCCAACTGGGCCGTTTTCACCCGCGTATTTCGATGCGCCTGTATCGAAATTTATCCCGCGTATTAAGTAAACGAGTGGTGGAATTTACCGAAGACGGTGATAAGGTCCATGATGAACTAACCGGTGCTTTAACCAAGTCATACCTGTGCGAAATGTTAAAACAGGAGGTTAAGAGAGGTAAATACTTTAAGGAAACAGCCTCATTAATGCTGTTGGATATAGACATGATAGCGTCAGACGGAGAGCCCAGCGTTAATGACAAAGATGAAATTATTCGCGCCATAACGCATTTGATACATCAGCAAATCCATAAAGCGGATATATTTGCACGCTGGGATAAATGCAGCTTCATGGTGTTGATGCCTCGCACTAAAGAGGCGCAGGCACGTGTGCTGGCGGAGAAGATTCAGAACGCCATAGAATCAATGGAATTTATTGATCACGTTCACTTAAAGATTCATGCGGCGGTGACTGAGTTTGATCCACAAGAAAAATCGGAACAAATAGTCAGCCGCTTGGAACAACGGCGATTGGTTAGATGTAAACAAAGCGACGAGGAGTTAAAGATTAAAACCGCCTGAGCGAACTGTAACTGAAGTTGGATTTTCCGATCGGTTTACATGCTCAAAGACGTTTTTAATGATTACACTGTTCCAGTTTTAATTTAGACCCTGGGAGAATACTCAGAATAAGGTTTAACAACATCACGAGCGGGCTACTGATCAGCAATGCAAACGCGGTGAAATGAAAGGCCATACTGACTGGGTTACTGGTGAAAGTTGCCAAGCCTTGTGAAAGGCCAAAGAATAAAATCCCGCTTGCCAGCAAAATCACCGAAAGCAGAACCAGTTTTCGCATATTTTGACAAGTTATTAGATTCATCATTTTTACCCAAAATATATATTAGTTAATTCTAATATAGACTTGTGCGGAGAATTTACAAGTACAATTAATGTAACTTGGTCACATTTCGGGTGATTCAAAAAAAGATCACAAAGATTAACGCAAAATGGCTATTTGGAGGGCTGGCGGATCAAGCCGGTAAAGAGATCTGCAGTTTCTGGTAAAGGCCGCCAAAGTAGGTTTTTTTAAGAATGTTTTCAGAAGATACCCCGGCTGGCAGCCATTGGTGGATGTCGTATTTCCACAGGTCCATGGCAAAAGGTTCCAGTTTGTTCAAGAGCGGCGGTAAGCAATAACGTAATGGAGACCATGCAAAGGGTTGGTGGTAATCGACAATGATAAGCTGCCCACGCGGTCGCGTAACTCGAAAAGCTTCCTTTAATGTGGCTATGCGCTCTTTCCAGGGTTGTTCATGCAGCAGGAAAAATAACAGAGAGTCCTGGTAGCTGTTATCTTCCAACTCCAGATGGGTCGAATCATTTAATAATAAACCGACGTTAGAGCTGGCATGGAGTTTTCGTTTGAGATTAGCCAGCTGAATGGGCGCCACATCAAGCACATCAAGTTTAGCGTTATGCGTATGTCTTTCTGCCAGCCTTTGTGTCAAATCGCCATAGACTCAGGCTATCTGTAAAGTTGAGTGTGCAGTTTCAGGGTTGAATGGGTCAATTACCTCGCTGCACAATCGGTGGTAATTACCCAATAAAATGAGGTTGACCATCCAGCGTCGTTCAAAAAATCGTACGCCCCTGGGGTGCAGATAGGCCCACCAGTAGGTGTCATGTAAATAATCCGGTTTGACGGCCGTCGCAGGTGTTTCCATTTGATTGATGGATCAGTCCGGGTCTTGTTCATATCCGGTGATCATCGCACGCAGTCCCGATAAAGGATGTTCATCCATGGTCAGGGCGAGATACAGGTGGGCCACCACAAACGCCAGCATTAAAAAGGCTGCCGCAGTATGAATCATGGCGATGATTGTCAGCGATATTCCACTGAATAATTCCATTGCAGCCCAGTCCTTGTAAAACAGGTAAAGCAGGCCGCTTATCCAGATAGCCGGGCCGATCATGACATGGAGAGAGAGGTAAGCCAAGCGTTGTAATGGATTCAGCTTGCTGTCACGTTTTTTATGGAACGGATGGGCTTTGCCCTGGAATATTTCAAAGGCATAAAAACGAATCTGGGACAGAATTCGATCGGGTGCAGAAGGAATGTATTGCTTCCATTCTCCAGTCGTTAAATGCCAGAACCAGGCGAATATCCACAGACCAATTAAGACCCAGGCCGAAAAACTGTGAACGCTAACAGCCTGTTCAAAACCGATAAGGGCATAGCTGCCGTGGATTTCGAAACCGGTGGCCAGCATCAGGATGATCAGTAAGGCCTGAGACCAGTGCCAAAAGCGCTCAAATCGTGCATACATAAGTTCTCTTGCCATGATGAGTTACCCCCGTTTCTTATTTTTTGCCGCCACGATACGACCCAGGCCATGCAGCAGTACGCCGCCAAGTGTACCGAGTACGATCAACCAGCCAATGATATCCAGCCACGGAAAACGGTTTTGGCCAGGTATATAAACCCCGTCGATATTCTGTAATCGGCCTTCAGCACTATGGCAGCTTTCACAACTCAATGAGTTTTCAGCGGGCGCTACCATATGCGTCACTGGCCAGTAATATTCGGTTTCGACAAAGTCATACTCACCGCTGTATTCGAAGCCTCGTTCCTTGAACCCGGCAGCGAGGGCGTTGTTCCAGTCAAAGCCCTGCCAGTAGGCATCCGCGTCCTTACCAAACAGGTGGGGTATGCCAAAGATCTTGTTTTTAGAGTCGTAAGGCTGACGTCCTCGCATGACCTTGAACGGCCAGATACGTGATTTGTCATCATCATAACTGCCTTTGATGTTGTTGATGGGTACAACACCGCTATCATCGATTTTATTTTCCAGCAGGGAGAACTGTACTTCGCCGTCGAACCAGTAGTATTCGGGCTCAACATTGGCTTCCCATATGAAATCACCCTTTTTAAAGTTATAGGTGTCGTATCCCTGTGCGTCTTTTATGACGATACCTTTGCCATCCGGGTCTTTTTTACCGGCCGTGGACCAGTCCCACCACATTTTGGTTTTACGGCCGCCACGAGCAAATTCAGGAATGTGACAGGTGACGCAGGCCAGCTTGGAGGTATGTTCGTTGAGTTTGACATTGGCCGTTTCAGGGTGCGGCGTGTTGCCATGGCAGGATTCGCAGCTGGCACGGTTCTGGTCTTTTAGGCCCGGAATGACCACGCCTCGTTTGTCTGAAGCCTTGGGATCATAACGGCTGCCGGCAACCTGGTGGCTGCCAGTGGTATGGCAGGTCTGGCAGTCGAAGTTGAGGCCGGTGGCATCCATGTGTACGTCCAGTTCCCTGGAAGGATTATGCATGGACGAATCAAGATGGCCGTGTTTGACGCCATCTCCGCCGCCACCATAAAAGTGACAGGCACCGCAATTGGAACGACCCGGTTTACCCACACTTTGCGCGACTTCAGACAGGTTGGGTGGCTGGCGCGTTTTACCTTTTTTCGGAGGCCATTTCTTGGGGACATAATTGGGGTGTCCAGCTGCAGTTGGGAATTTTTTATAGCTGCCGGTGCTTTCATGACAAACCAGGCAGTCCACGCTCTCTTCCGAGGTCAGGTCAAATGAGGCGTCTTTCCAGCCATAACCGATATGACAAGAGGTGCAACGTGCCCAGTTGCTTGCCGTGGCCACACAAAAGTTGTTGATTACATTCTTTTTTCCAAGCGTCTGACCGGTTAGTTTATTTTCAAACGCCCAGGTCCAGTGCGTGGTTTTATGCAGTTGTTTGGATGCCTCAGTGTGGCAACCCAGGCAGGCTGCGGTGACTTCCGGCCCGGTTTTAAAATCCTGTTTAAGTTCTTCAAACTGGCTGTGATCAGCCGTGCTGGATTGAGTCGAGTAAGAGCCGGTTTCTATCTTGGCGAAAGAGATGGAAACATTGAGCAGGCAAACCAGTGGTGCAAAGAGTAACAGCGCATATTTTTTCACGATAGGCCTCTTAATGGATGAAGCGTTCAGGATATCCCGCAAAATGATGTGTCCGGATCCGCGGGATCCGGACATTTACACTGCAATCAGATGGTTACTTCTGACATTGCGATTGAAACCGGTGCCAGTAGATCCGCAGGTAATTTTCCTTCAAAGCGTTTAACCAGGCCCGGCCATAGCAGGTTGTAGAACAACTCACCGCGGACCACAGCCACGTCCTTCGCTGGGATATCGTAATTCAGCTTACGTGTCTCATAAGGCTTGAGACGGTTATCCGGGCCAAGTTGGGTCGCTTTCGGCGGTGAAGTGGGCTTGCCGTCGTCACCCAGTAACACAAGTTTCAGGTAAGCATCAGCATCATCCTTCATCGGATGACCTTTGGCATTTTCCCAAACCACGTTGCCTTGCGCATCATAGGCTGTCAGTTTCATGTAGATATTTCGGAAAGGTGCGCCGGTCGGCAGGTTGTGTGGCTGCTTGTTTTTCAAGGTGGCGACCGTTTTCAGCACATTACCTTTTTTGTCGCTTTTCAGCGAGAAGACAAGTGAGGATTTGAGCATGGTCTTATCATGACCACCGCCCATGGAATGACTGATGATGCCATTGTTAACCGGCATATGGCAGGAAGTACAGGACGCCTGGATATTACCTGTCTTGTATTCGTCGCCGGTGCTGCACAAGGGGACTTTTTTCATATTGTTGCGCTTGTCATGGCACCCCATGCAGGCATCGTTGGTTCTCATCAAGGTAGGATTTCCTTGCATTGGCATCGAAGCAATAGTTTTTCCATCTAGCTCCACCGACTTGCCCAGATGCGGATTAGGCTTGGAGTTGCCGTCGTCTATCACACCACCAAACATATCATCTTCCTGTTCAAACACGGTCTTGAAACCGGCTGGCCCCTGCAACGTGCCTGATGCCTCATAGGCTTTAACACCCAGCATCATCTTACCGCCAGGGCCATCGATACCGTTAAATTTTTGCAGGGTATGACAGGCAACACAGTTCACCCCTTCGCTATAGGCCGGCTTGGAATCCAGTTTGGTTACCTTGTCCTTTGCGGCATTTGGGGCGTGACAGTTCAGGCATACCGGGTATTTGCCGGCTTTAGTTTTTACCCCTTCCTTTTTCGGGTCACCGATCACCATGCCGTAAAATGCACCATGAATCGGGTCTTTCAAAGCAGAGCTTTGTGCGTGCATGGAGCCTTTCCACTGCTTGTAAATTTCCTTATGGCAGAGTTTACAGGTTTCAGAAGAAACGTGATGGATGGGGGTTTCCGCCCTGGCGGACTGGCCGGGTAAAAACCATAGCAGGCTGAGAAAGCCTAATGAGAATAAAAGGCGGGTTCTGCTGTTCATAATGTTCTCCTTCGGGTGGCAATTATTATTTCTGTTGTGGTCAGATAAATCCGGGATGCCTTTGGGTGATTTTTATAGCATTCTGACCCCTTTTATTATGGTGTTAGCACTTAAAATTTACTCCAATGGTTTATAAATATCCACAGAGAGCAAATAATCTATGTTAATTAATAGGGTAATTTATAATTTATAAACCTGTTCTTGAAAATAAATCAAAATATAATGAAAAAAAGCAATTTATGTTGACTTAACGGTTAAAAAATCCAAGGATATATACAAAATAAGTAATTCTTAAATGCCGTTTTTTAGTCTTTTAAGTCAGGGAATAAGTTTTTAAATAAAACCATTTGGTTTGTATAAAAATAAGAATATTAAATTATGACTTTAATAAAAGAACAATCATTGACTGAGATCAATTCATTTACGCATCGGGTCATTTTTCCGACAGTTTTAAGGTTGCTGTTAATCCTGTTTTGTACTTTTTCCCATGCGGACAAAGTCAAGGTGGATAAATCAGAATGGGGTCTGGAAGCGGGCAAGGCATGTATAACCTGCCATGCAAAAACATCCAAAGGTCTGGCGACCCAGTGGGAAGAAAGTAAACATGGACAAATCGGGCTCAACTGCCTGGACTGTCATCGTGCGAGTGAAGATGATGATGATGCCATTACCCATGAAGGTGAAGTCATAGCGACGGTGGTCTCTCCAAAAGATTGTGGACGTTGCCATGTGACTGAATACAACCAGCAAAAAGGCTCGGTACATGCCAATGCTGCAGCGATCATAAAGAATAGAATCCCGGCGCTGGAAAATGTGGGTGGCCCGGCTATTGTGGCGGGTGGATGTGACCAGTGTCATGGCTCAACGGTTAAGTTAAGAGGCGATGGTACGCTGGATCCGGCTACCTGGCCCAATTCGGGAATTGGCCGTATCAACCCGGATGGTTCCAAGGGCTCCTGTACTTCCTGTCACGGGCGCCATCGTTTTTCCAAGGCGCAGGCACGTGACCCCGCGGCCTGTATGCGTTGTCATTCCGGGCCGGATTCACCCGATAAAGAAGTGTATGAAGCCTCTAAGCACGGTATGCATTTTGCCGCTGAACGCGACAAGATGAACATGGATAACGATCTGTGGCGAGCCGGGATTGAATATTCTGCGGCGCCAACCTGTGTTACCTGTCACATGGGGACAGCCGGCAAGATCAAATCGACACATGACGTGGGGATGCGCAACGCGTGGAAATTAAATACCCCGGTATCCGAGAAGCATTACCTGGTGGTTTTTGATAATGGGGATAAATTGAACTTGCCCGAATCGCAGGATCCACCCAACCGGGGCGCCTCTATGACTAAACCGGATGGCACCCTGGGCAAGGTGAAAGCCGTCGCCAGCCCCGAGCGGCGACGCCAGGCCATGAAAGCGGTATGCCTGGAGTGTCATGGCAAGGCGTTTGCCAATAACTTTATGACGCAGTTTGATAACGTGGTGCGACTCTACAATAGAAAGTTTGGTGAACCGGCTCAGGCCATCATGAAGGCTTTATACCGTGAAAAGAAACTGACGCCTGTGGCTTTCGATGAGCCACTGGAGTTTACCTACTGGGAGCTGTGGCACGATGAAGGTTCAAGAGCGCGCCATGGTGCCGCGATGGCCAGTCCTAATCACGCCTGGTGGGAAGGTATTTATGAAGTGGGTAGAAATTTTTATACGAAGTTTCTACCACAGGTGCGTGAAGTTGCTGGCAAGGAACTGGGTGAAGAGTTGATCGGTCAACACGTTTCTGGACTGGACGAGCATCAATGGTTGCAGCAGCCCAATAAGGCGAACCCGATTCTGGGTTATGGTTCGGGAGCTGAATAATGACCCCCCTGAACCACTGGAAAATTTTTGGTTTTCTTACCCGGCACACGTTGTTTGCATTAATTATAGGTGGTGTTGCGGGTATCATTTTTATTCTGATCTTGATTGAGTTTGATCACTTCACAAGTTCTGAAGAGTTTTGTACGAGCTGCCACTCGATGGAAATGGCTGCAGAACCCTATCGCCAGTCAGTGCATTACAATTCGGCTTCCGGTGTGCGCGCCAGTTGTGGTGACTGTCATGTTTCGGAGGGTGTGTTTGCGTCGACCTGGGATCATTTCATCGGTGGCAAGGATCTATTGAACCAGATCAAGGGGGCAATTATTGGACCGGATTATGATGAGCCTGTTTTTCATGTTTTACATTTACCTGATTCTGCCTTTGCGGCAAGAAAGTGGTTTATTGAGCGTAACTCTGCCACCTGTAAGCGTTGCCATAATAAACAGGCAATTTTAGGTACTCGAGTGGGTACAGAAAAAGTTCATAAAGAGGATGCAAAATCAAAAAGTTGCGTGGAATGTCATATCAACCTGGTTCACCGAAAAGTGCCGGAGCAGAAAACCTTTAAACGTGAAAGCTGGAACCGAATGGTGGAAGAAGAGTTTAATCTGCAACCGGGCGAAGCAGACAGGTTGTTAAGCCGCTGAGTGATTTGCAGTTTTTCTCAAAATAATTCTAGCGAATCAACGTTCGCAATTATCCATTTTTTTCTTAGAGCCAGGCCAGACCGTCGCAATAAAGGTGGTGATGATGGTTATAGGGGCTAACAATACACAGACTATGCCCAGTACATTTGCGATCAAGGGAAAGTAGGCGACATTGGGTATAATGGATGATGCCAGAAAGATCAGGCCACCTCCAATAATTAAAAAAGTCATGGCTACAATAATGCCATCACGCATGGTTTCACAACTTATTAATTTCATCGATTACCCCAGCTGATTGATTGTCAAGTTCAGTGTAGCTTAGTGCGTTTTAAATTTCCTTGAAATGTGAACCGAAAGACCAATGATAAAGGCATGTCTTAAGGCATGCACGCGAAAGGCGCTTAAATAAGTTGATATGGGTTATTTATCAGGCTGTTTTCTTTATTGTCAGGGTTTGCTGGCTATCATGTGGTTTACGCGTTGAAGGCGTTGGTTGTCGGTTGGAATATTGTGAATAACGAGATGCCTGTCCATCAGGTTTTCAAGGGTTTTAATCCGCTTTGCCAGTGGTGGATGGGTGTTCAGGAATACGGTCATGCTATCATCCGCGGCGCTGATGCTGTGTAAAGTGGTTAATACATCCAGCATGGCATAAGGGTCATAACCAGCCCGGGCAGCAAGCACAACACCCCTGCGATCGGCGCCAAACTCGAATTTTTTATCCAGACCACGGGCATAAATCTGTACGCTGGAGTTGACCAGTTTCTGCATTTTTTCACGATGTTTTTTTGAGGTTGCCTTGACTGCCAAAGCTCCAAGTATCTCTCTTTTGGAGGTGTCCCGGATGGCGTCAAGATGATGCTTCTCGATAACGTGACTGATTTCATGAGCCAGTATCGCGGCCAGTTGTGATTCATTTTCAAGCAGTTCATACAAACCCAGGGTCAGCACGATGTACCCACCCGGTGAAGCAAAGGCATTGATGTTTTTTGAATGGATGACGCCAAACGTCCACGGCAGCTTGGGGCGTTCGGATTGCAGGGCTATCCAGTAGCCTATCTTGTTGACATATTGTTGAAGCGGCTCGTTGTCGACAAGAGGAGCGGCTCCCAGCAGGCCGGAGATTACGTTACGTCCTATATTTATTTCATCACGCTTGTTAACGTTACCGGTGGCAAGATCGAGAGTTTTTTTCTTTTCTTGCAGATCTTCCTTTTGCTGTTTAAGTTTTTCCAGCTTGTTTTTGAACTTGTCCAGGTCAAAGGCATCGAGACGGGTGCTGTTGATTGATACGGTGCAGCAGACAAGAAACAAAAATGTGAGTTTGCTCAACTGTTTCAGGTTCATTTTTCAGCTCCCGATTTGGGCATGTGAGGCACTTTGTCTGCTTTCAGGTTTCCAGCTTTAGCATAAAGTCGGGCGCTGTTGTTATTGCTGCGAAACGACTCCATTTTGTCGAGTTGTTTGTAGTCAGGTTTGGCATGCTTAATTTGTTCTTCACTGAGGCCGCGCACTCCAATGGTTGCAGTGCGCTGAAAGCTGTAGCCTTTCTTTTCGCTGCTAAACAGACCGCTGGCCTTTCTGGACCAGCTGGCAAGGCTGCTGAAAAATCCGCCAGACTGTTTTTTCTGTTCTTGGATGACAATACTGCCTTGGCGGACTTTATGGCTGCGTACCCAGCCTGTGATGGATGCGTCGTGTTCAATTTTTTTCCAACCACCCTGACGCAAAATTTCACTTACCTGTGTGCCTGTGTCAAGCTGCTTAATTACCCTGGACTGATCAGACGGATTTTCATACATTTGAGCCTGGGTAATAATGGTGGCCGTTTGTGCATGGGCATCTAGAGCGGTAAAGATTAATAATACAACGCTGAGTCTAATCAGGGATTTCAAGGCAGGCTCCTCTTTTTTGAGTAAGTTTAGCTGAAATATTGCCAACTTCCTGCGACAATTTGTCTCTGTTTGATAGTAAGCGTAAGAATTATGATGCACATGTTTTTGTGAGGAGCGTTACATGAAACAACTGCTGGCTTTGATAATGATTTTAAGTGCCTTTTCAGTCTCCGCAGATGTGGCCGGGCAGGTTATGATTGACCAGCCTTATGTGCGGGCTGCAATCAAGCAACAACGTAACAGTGCGGCTTATATGCATATTACCAATCAGGGCGATAATGCCTACCTCCTATACGCGAAAAGCCCAGTGGCTGATAGTGTCGAGTTGCATACCCATATCGATGATAACGGCGTGATGCGTATGCGAAAGATCGAAAAAATCGACCTGCCGACCCAGCAAGCGGTAACCATGGAGCCTGGGGGGCTGCATGTCATGTTGCTTGGGTTGAATCGGGATCTGAAAACCGGTGATGAAATCAGTTTAACGCTGGGGTTCTCCGATGGCAGTGAAAAAAATCTCAAGGTGCCGGTTCAAATGAGATACAGGGCTAAAAAGAAAGCTAAGCAGGAATCTAAAACCTTGCAGGACAAACCAAAAATGATAACGCATTGATTTGATATCCAACAGTCATGAAAAATTATAAACCTCTTTTTTTCTGGATAGTCGTCATCTGCTTTTTCACGGGTATTCTGCTGGCGCAGCAGTACCTGAAAAAACAGGGTAGCGATCTGATACCAGGGTCGGGCGGTAATTTTACCCTGCAATCGGATAGAGGGCCGGTCAGCCTTAGCGATTATAAAGGTAAAATCATTGCGTTGTATTTCGGCTATATGTCATGTCCGGATATTTGCCCTGCCTCGCTGTGGAACCTGTCCGAAGCCATCAAAATGCTGACGCCAGAGCAGGCAGAACAGATTCAGGGCATCTTTGTTTCGGTGGACCCGGATCGGGACAGTCCTCATGCGCTGGGTCTTTTTGTCAAAGGTTTTATTGACAGTTTTGTCGGCTTGACCGGCAGCAAGCAGGAGATTGATAAGATTGCCAGGCAGTACAGCGTGGTCTATGAAAAGGTGCCGCTGAAAGATTCCGCCATGGGTTATGTTATCGACCACAGTTCGGTCATATACCTGATAGACCGCGAAGGCGTTTTACAGTATTTCGTGCCGCATGATACCGATCCGGAAAGCATACGGGATGATCTGTTAAAGCTGCTTGAACGATAAACCGGTGGTCATTCGGGGGGCGGGTTGCCTGTGCTCCATTTTTTAAAGCGTTTTTTGCAGTATTTTAGCAGCGCTTCGTAGTCCGGAAACCATAAATCAAAACCGTCTTCGGCCGGGGCATCATATTCGCAGTAATCGTTGCTATGGCTACGACAGATAGTTGGCCGGTCTTCATAGATACCACAGCGCCCATCCGCTAATAGCTTGCTGCAGGTCGTTTCGAAAATAATAAACCAGCCATCTTCGTCTTTATAGGCGCCCACCTTGTCATGAGATACCTGCCATAACAGGATTTCAAAATCGTATTTGGATTTTGGCGTGTCAATTTGTTGCGTCACATAGGTGCAACACTTGGAGGTGCTACACAGGTCGCACTTGTTGTCACTGCTTACCTCGATGTCGGGAAAATCGATTTTATCAGGCTTGTTCATTAATCCAGTCTGTGGGTTTTAGATAGGTTGCGTAAAGTTCAGCCTCGGCACTACCGGGTTCGGGCTGGTAATTATATTTCCAGTTAACCACCGGTGGCAGCGACATCAGGATGCTTTCGGTGCGGCCACCGGACTGCAGGCCAAATAAGGTGCCGCGGTCATAAACGAGGTTGAATTCTACATAACGTCCTCGTCGATAAAGCTGGAAATTGCGTTCTCTCTCTCCGTAATCGATATCCTTGCGTCTTTGCACGATCGGCAGATAAGCTGGCAGGTAATGGTCTCCCACGCTCTGCATAAATGCAAAGGCGGTTTCAAAGTCGGGTGTGTTCAGATCATCAAAAAACAGGCCGCCAATACCGCGCGGTTCGTTGCGGTGTTTGAGGAAAAAATAATCATCGCACCATTTTTTATACTTGTGGTAAGTGTCGTTACCGAAAGGATCGCAAGCTTGTTTGGCAGTAAGGTGCCAGTGCCGACAATCTTCTTTATTGCCATAATACGGGGTCAGGTCGAAGCCGCCGCCAAACCACCAAACCGGTTCTGCATCGGGTTTTTCGGCCATAAAAAAACGCACGTTGGCATGGGAGGTGGGTACGTACGGATTATGCGGGTGTATAACCAGCGAAACCCCCATGGCATGAAAGTTACGACCAGCCAGTTCGGGACGATGGGCGGTCGCGGAAGCAGGGAGATTGTTGCCGAATACCTCGGAGTAGTTGACGCCGGCCTGCTCAAAAATCGCGCCGTTGCTTAACACCCGGGTGCGACCACCGCCACCGGAATCGCGTTTCCAGTCATCGACCAAGAATGTTTGCTGGCCATCGGTTTGTTCGATGCCGGAACAAATATTGTCCTGCAGGTTTGTCAGGTAGGTGCGAACACGATCGATATCTATTGCCATTTTTTTGTTCTTCGGTTTGCTGAATGTGAGTAGTTTAACACGTTAAGCACGTAAAACTTTACCGGTGGAGAGTTCACGAATTTCACTGGCCTGTTGTGCGGCGGTGGCAAAGCCTTCAATAATAAAATCTACCGAGTTTTGAAAGTTTTTATGGGCAAGCAGGCTGGATCTGACCGTCGTATGACCGGACAGGTTCGCGCTGGTGCTGACCAGGGGGGCCTTTATGGCTTGGCACAGGTGGTGGATGTGTGATCTTTTGGTAATACGGATGGCGATGGTGTCATATTGTCCCGTTAGCCATTTAGGACAATCGTGTTGGGCCTTGACAAGCCAGGTCACCGGTTTGTGTTGCGCAGTGGCGATCCTCTCTCGCTGATCATGCCATACCTCAGGGTCGATATAGGGTTTGCAAAATTCCAGTGTTGAGGATAACAGGATCAGGCCTTTGTTTGGCTGGCGTCGTTTCAGGTGCTGGATACGTGATATGGCTGAAGGAATCAGCGGGTGGCATCCAAAACCCCAGATGGTGTCAGTGGGGTAGGCTATGATGGCGCCCTGGTTTATTCGCAGGGCGATTTGACGAAGGCGCCAGGGGGACATTAAGCGGTCATTTTCACGGCTTTTTTTGTGCTCGCCTTTTTGCTTACGGCTTTCTTTTTGCTGGCAGCCTTTTTCTTTACTGTTTTCTTTTTACTTGCGGCCTTTTTCTTGTTGGCCGCTTTCTTTTTAGTCGCGGCTTTTTTACGTCGTGACTTGGGTAAAGGGGCTTTTTCGATAAGTTCCTGGCAGGTTTCCAGATCCAGTGTCGCCGGGTCTTCTATATCCTTTGGAATGCGTGCATTTTTAACACCGTCAGTGATGTAGGGGCCGTAACGGCCGCGTAGAATTTTTATTTCCGTGCCTTCAAAGATCTTGATCTCGCGATTGGCATCCCACTCTTTCTTTTCCTTGATCAGTTCCAGCGCGCGCTCCAGGGTGACGCTGAAAGGGTCGTCGCCCTCCTTGACCTTAAGAGAAACGTACTTGCTGCCATACTTGACATAGGGGCCAAAGCGACCGAAGTTGGTAGAAACCGGCTCGCCTTCTTCGGTTTCGCCGAGATGACGAGGTAGCTTGAATAACTCCAGTGCTTCTTCCAGGGTGATGTGGTCCATTTTCTGGCCCGGTCTTAAACCGGCGAATTTGGGCTTTTCTTCATCATCACGCGTGCCTATCTGAACGAATGGTCCGTAGCGGCCCATGCGTACCGAGATGGGTTTACCGCTTTGCGGATCGGTACCCAGTTCGCGCGCGGACAGGGCCTCGTCACGGCTTACGGTTTCCATCTTGTCGTCAACCCGCTCCTTGAACGATGACCAGAAGTTTTTCATGAGCGGCAACCAGTCGGATTCACCGCGCGAAATTTCATCCAGCGTGTCTTCTAGCTGTGCGGTAAAATCGTAATCCACGTACTGGGTAAAATGTTGGGTCAGGAATTTACTGACCACGCGTCCGACATCGGTAGGGTGGAAGCGTTTATTTTCCAGTTCAACGTAATCACGATCAAGCAGGGTTGTGATGATGGAGGCATAGGTCGATGGTCGGCCAATGCCGTATTCTTCCAGGGTTTTAACCAGGCTGGCTTCGCTAAAACGCGGGGGTGGCTCGGTAAAATGCTGTTCCAGGCGTATCTGTAGCAGGTTAACCTTGTCGCCTTCAGTCAGCGGCGGTAGTAATTTTTCCTTCTGGTCATCGGGCTTTTTGTCATCCAGGCCCTCAGTATAGACCTGCATGAAACCGGGGTTGCGAATGGTGGAACCATTGGCCCTGAACAGGTTGTCATGGCCGGCTCCGAGGTCGACGGCCACGGTGTCCAGGGTGGCATGGATCATCTGGCAGGCTACGCTGCGTTTCCAGATCAGGTCGTACAGGCGGAATTCGTCCTGGCTTAAATGGGATTTGATCTGTTCAGGCGTGTTCATGGCGCTGGTCGGCCGTACCGCTTCGTGCGCCTCCTGGGCATTTTTTGACTTGGTCTTAAACAAACGTGGAGATTCGGGTAAAAACTCCGCCCCGTATTTATTGAGAATCAGAGTGCGTAAGTCTTCCAACGCCTCGTCTGACAGGGTGACCGAATCGGTACGCATATAGGTGATGAGACCGGTTTGGCCGGCGCCAATATCGATGCCCTCGTACAGGCGTTGCGCAGTGCGCATGGTTTTCTGTGCGCCAAAACCGAGCTTGCGTGAGGCTTCCTGCTGTAGGGTTGAAGTTGTGAAAGGTGCGGCCGGATTTCGCTTGCGTTGCTTCTTCTCGACTTTTGTAACGGTTAAAATACCGTTAGCAGCTTCGTTTAAAACCTTGTGTGCCTGTTTGGCCTGTTGTTCGTTGGTAATGCTGAACTGTTTGATCTTGTCGCCCTGTAACTGGGTTAACTTGGCGCTAAAGGCCTGCCGGTCGATTTCGTTGTCGGCCTCAATACTCCAGTATTCTTGCGGATTGAAGGCTTCAATTTCCTGCTCGCGCTCGACAATCAGGCGCAGTGCCGGGCTTTGTACGCGGCCGGCAGACAGTCCTCGCCGGATTTTGCGCCAAAGTAATGGGGACAGATTGAAGCCCACCAGGTAATCCAGGGCGCGTCTTGCCTGCTGGGCATTCACCAAATCCATGGTGATGGAGCGTGGATGTGCCACGGCTTCGGTGACGGCCTGTTTGGTGATTTCGTGGAACACCACGCGATAGGCATCTTTATCTTTCATCAGGTTACGGTCCTGCAGTAACTGATACAGATGCCAGGAAATGGCTTCACCCTCGCGGTCGGGGTCAGTTGCCAGATATAAGGCGTTGGCCTTTTTTAATTCGCGGGCGATGTTTTTGATGTGCTTTTCATTGCGTTCGACAACTTCGTAATTCATCTTGAAGTCATTGTCAGGCTCAACCGCACCTTCCTTGGGGATCAGATCACGCACATGACCATAGGAGGCCAGCACCTTGAAATCTTTGCCGAGGTATTTCTCAATGGTTTTTGCTTTTGCAGGCGACTCTACAATGACCAGGTTGTTGCTCATGGATCCAGGGGAAATTGTGTTTAGTGAAAAAGGGCGGGTTGGTCAGCAAATACGATGTCTTCGTAGTGCATCAGGGTATTTTCATCCTGATCGGCGGCATTATTGAATAAAACCATCATGACGACCCACTTGAATTCTTCCATGTCTATCTGGTCTTCACCGTCCAGTGCCATGATGCGATTGATCACCAGTTCGCGTAATTCTGGCGTTAATACACCGGACTGTTCCAGAAAAAACAGGAAGCCCTGGATTTTGCTATCCATGCGTAAATGTTCCCTGGCGGAATAGATGCGCATGGATTTGTGGGATTGATTGACGCTGGGAATTTCTCCGGCCAGTGCCAGTCCGTCCAACCAGTCAAAAGCTTTTTCGATTTCCTGGGTCTGGAAGCCGGCTTCACGCAGGTCGGCGTCGATACTGTCTCTGTCTTCCGGTAGGGTGTCATCGTTGTCTATATAGCTTGAAAAAATGTACATCAGTACGTCTATAACACCTTCTTTCATGTAGACCTCTATGTGGCACCTGCGGGTTGGCATCGAAGATACAAACCACCGGGTGCGGGTTGGATATAATCGTTTAACTCTAATATTAACAGCATGGAGGAAAGCTGTTCAATGGTCAAGCCACTACGTTCAACCAGTGTATCGATGGATACGGGGTCATAACCCATGCAGTCCAGTAATTCCTGATATTCCTGCTCAAGCGATGTGTTGGCAGGTGGATCTTCAGAAGTGGCCTGCTCAGCAACATAACCCAGCAAACTGCCGATATCATCAATAATATCCGCTGCCTGGTCAACCAGTTTTGCGCCCTGTCGAATCAGGTGGTGACAGCCTTTCGCCTGGGGGTTGTGGATAGAGCCGGGAATGGCAAAAACCTCTCGGCCCTGTTCCATGCTAAGCCTGGCGGTTATCAAGGAGCCGCTTTTTCGGGTTGCTTCGATAACCAGCGTGGCAACGCTCAGTCCACTGATGATACGGTTACGTTTTGGAAAATTTGATCCGTGGGGTGAGGTGCCAATCGGAAAATCAGAAAGTATCAGTCCCTGTTCCGCGATCTGGTAAGCCAGTTGTTTGTTGCTGGAAGGGTAGATCCGGTCAATGCCGGTGCCTACCACGGCAATCGTGTTGCCGTTTGCAGCCAGAGCGCCCAGATGGGCGTGTCGGTCTATGCCCAGTGCCATGCCGCTGGTAATGGTCAAACCGGCCCCGGCCAGATAACGGGCAAAATCTTCCGCGGTACGCGCTCCTCCCGGTGTGCAGTTACGGCTGCCGACAATGGCTATCTGAGGCGTATTAAGTAATTCGAGTCGGCCGGTTGCATACAGCAATGGGGGTGCGTCACGAAGTTCTTTTAACAAGTCCGGGTAGAGATCATCATCCAGTGACAGGATGTGATGGCCCTCGGCGGCATCGAGCCATGCCAAGGTGGCATCAAGTTGGGAGGAATCGGGGTTTTTTAAATGCTCAATCTGCGGTTGCTTGAGGCCGGCTGCGGCTAATTCGCTTGTGGGCAGTTCAGCCAATAGTCTGGGATTGCTGGCCAGCGAATCTGTTAGTTGACGGTAGCTGACCGCACCTATACCTGGACAGCTTTCCAGCGCCAGGTAATACGGCAGATCATCCCTGTCCATACAGTGTGGTGATTTAAGGAGTGCGTACCTTGTTACCCATCTTGATGGGTGTATTGGCTTCCATGATCAGGCCAACACTCATTTTGTCATAGGATCTTACGATCATAATGATGCCACTGCGTTCATCGGGTAGTTTTACCTTGAAGTTGGCTTTTTCCTCGTTACGGTCTATGACAACCTTGCCATCATGGTCGACCTGCAAGACATTACCGGTTTTAATGTCATCCCTTAGCCCCAGGTTGATCACCACCGTCTGGTATTGGCCAAGCTGGGAGATACCGTCCAGTAAAGAGATAACGCGTCCCTGAACATCATGCTTGGGTGCCCTGGGGAAGAAATCGCGTTCTATGTTGCTGTTGTCGATGGGCAGAATACGATCATCTCGTAATATTTCGCGTGCTGAAGAGGTGACACGTACCGAGGCGGGATCGCCACCACGTTCCAGTTTGGCTTCAGCCACATACAGCGCCTCATAACCGAGAACTTCACCCGTTGCCAGGTCAACCAGTGGTTTATTGGGGCGGAAAATCTGATAGCGCCCGTTGCCCTTTTTGGTATCGAGTTTGCGCACATACAAGGTGTCGTTGATGGCATTGGCGAGATGGTTATCGCGGCTGTCGAGCACATAGGCGGATTCGGCCAGTTTGTCTTCGTCGATAATCAGGGGCTTTTCGAGAAGTTGACGAATTGATTCAATGGGGATCGACGGAATGCTGGCATCAATAGACTGTGCCCGAATACGCGGAGACAGTTTGACGACTTTCATGCCGCTGGCCAGGGTCTTGCCGGTTTCACCGCGGCGAGACAGTTGAATGCGTTTTTGACCGCCGACATAGATTATCGCGAGTTCGTCGCCGGGAAAAATCAGGTGAGGATTTTCCACCTGAGGATTTTTATACCAGATCTCGGGCCAGTACCAGGGGTCGCGTAAAAAATGCGAAGAGATGTCCCATAAGGTGTCGCCTTTTTGTACAATGTAGGTCTGCGGATGTTCCGGTTCATACACCACGGTTTCACGTGGCGGTGGCGGGGTGGCTTTGGCCTTGACGGTGATCACTTCCGGTTGCGGTGCTTCTTCCTCGAGCACGACATAGGGCTCATTGGTGGTTGTGCAGCCATTTAAGAATAATAAACTGGCAATGATGAACAGTCCGTGTAATAACAGCTGCTTGTTATGTTTATACATAGAAACCCCTGTATTGGTGTATTTTGTATTTTAAGCGATTGTAGTTGAAATCTTACCAACTACAACCTTTTTTATGGTTAAGATTCATTTATAATCATAAACTTGGAGTAATAACCTGTAAATTCTCTCGAAGTTTAAATTATGGCTTTATTAAATATTTTACATTTCCCTGACCCGCGTCTTCGTACTATAGCTGAAGCTGTTACAAATTTTGATGAAGATTTGAAGACACTGGTCAGTGACATGTTTGAAACCATGTATGAGGCACCGGGCATTGGCCTGGCGGCAACCCAGGTGGATGTGCACAAACGTCTTCTGGTCATGGATGTTTCTGAAGATAAAAACGATCCCAAGGTGTTGATTAATCCCGAGATTCTTGAAGCCGAAGGCGAGGAAGAGATGGATGAGGGGTGCCTGTCGGTGCCCGGTTATTATGAAACGGTTAGACGTGCCGACAAGATTCGTATCAGGGCCCAGGATGTCAACGGTGATTTTTTTGAAATAAAAACCGATGGCCTGGAGGCCGTTTGTATCCAGCATGAAATGGATCATCTGCAGGGCAAGCTGTTTGTGGATTATATTTCCAGTCTGAAGCGCGACCGCATTCGAAAAAAACTGGAAAAACTGAAAAAACAGGGGCAAAGAGCCTGATC
>JANTFY010000014.1 GCA_024763185.1 Gammaproteobacteria bacterium
ATGTACCTGCCAATCTTTCAACTTGGACAAGTTGTATAAATTAAATTCAGTGTTTACTCAAACCCTCTCTTTTTTCGAGCAACTGCCCTGGGCATTTTATACTTGCGTGTTGCTATTGGGACTGCTGGTCGGTAGTTTTCTAAATGTCGTTATTTACCGCCTGCCCAAAATGATGCAGCGCGAATGGCGCAGTGATTGCCTGGAATTTCTGGAGCAACCGGAAAAAAAGGAACAGGAAACCTTTAACCTGTGGGTACCTCGTTCCCGTTGTGGTCATTGTGGTCATCAGATTACGGCGCTGGAAAATATACCCATCCTCAGTTACTTGTTGCTGGGTGGAAAATGCTCTTCCTGTAAAACGCCTATCTCTATTCGCTACCCGCTGGTGGAATTATTTACCGGCCTGGTATCTTTTTGGGTTGCCTGGCATTTTGGGCTGAGTCTGCAAACAGCGTTTGCCCTGATTTTCAGCTGGAGTTTGATTGCCGCCAGTGGTATTGATATCGACCATAAGTTATTACCTGATAACATCACTTTGCCGCTACTTTGGCTTGGCATTCTGTTAGGGTATTTCAATGTATTTGTAGATCTGGAAACCAGTGTCATTGGTGCCATGGCCGGCTATCTGAGCCTGTGGTCTGTTTATATTATTTTCAAACTGTTTACCGGCAAAGAAGGCATGGGTTATGGTGATTTTAAACTACTGGCCATGCTTGGCGCCTGGATGGGCTGGAAGATGCTGTTTGTCATCATTCTGACCTCATCACTGGTTGGGGCAACGGTAGGCATCACCATGATCCTGCTGAAGAAAACCTCGCGCGGCACGCAGATTCCTTTCGGCCCTTATCTGGCAGCTGCGGGCTGGATCAGCCTTTTATACGGCGAAGAGCTCAACCGCTTATATTTCTCCTTTATATAAGTCTTACTTGTCTGTTAAAAGTATACTTCTATCTGGATATTTAAAGAGGAAATTACATGTTCCGAGTGGGACTTACTGGCGGTATAGCCTCCGGAAAATCCACCATAAGCCAATTGTTCAGTGATCTGGGCATCGATATAATCGACACCGATGTGATCAGTCACCAGTTGATGGAACCCGGCCAGCCTGCCTATCAACAAACGGTGAAACATTTCGGCGCACGGATTTTAAATAATAATAAAACCATCAACCGTTCCACTTTAAGAAAAATTGTATTTAATCAGCCCGCCGAGAAAAAATGGCTGGAGAATATGATTCACCCCCTGATAAAACAACAGTCAGAAAGCGCTTTACAGTCAGCCACTTCCGATTACGCTTTACTGGTCGTCCCCCTGATGTACGAAAGCGGGTTTAATGAGTTGGTCGATTACGTGATATCCATCGATTGCCCGACCACGGTCCAAAAAAAACGTTTAATTGAGCGCGATGGCATCAATGAACAACTGGCTGAAAAAATGATCCATTCTCAAATGCGCAATGATCATCGTCATGCCCGCGCTGACAGCAGCCTGGACAACCGCGAAAATAAGGATATCAGCAGCAAGGTGCTGCAAATGCACAAAAAACTTAAACGTATGGCATCACGATTCAAGTGAGAGTTTTTTATGGTTCAGTTATAATTCCACAAATTTTTTTCCTCAGCCATTTCAATGCCCAAGAAAACATTCATATTTGAACAGCCACTGAATGAAAGAGTTCGCATCATGCTGCGAATCGAGGCCTTGATCAACAAACTCGACTATTTTGCCAACCTGAATAACGACCACGCCAGTTATCATGCCATTTTAACCATTCTTGAAATTACCGCTTTGGTTGAACGCGGTGATATCAAGCAGGAATTGATCAAGGAGATGGAACGTCAACACAAGGTTTTAAACGCGTTGATTTCCCATCAAAGTGTGGATAAGTCGCGCCTGGAACTGACCCTTAGCAAACTTAAACATGGGTTAAACAACATACACGCCATGGATGGTAAGCTCGGTGAACACCTTAAGAGAATAGATTTTCTGCTTACCATAAAACAACGATCATCAATCCCCGGCGGCAGCTGTGATTTTGATTTACCTCAACTCAGGTATTGGCTTAACCGTGACTTCAATACCCGGCAGCATGACCTCAAACGCTGGTCACAGCCCTATACTCAACTGTATAAAATGATCGATCTGGCACTCAATATTATTCGCGACAGTGCTCATGCCGAAAAAGTCGTTGCTCCCAACGGTTTTTTTCAGGAAACCCTGGACACCTCTCAAGCCAATCAGTTAATTCGCATTGAACTGCCACGCGATTGTGACATCTTTCCGGAAATCAGTGCGGGGAAACACCGATACACCATTCGCTTTTTGCAGTCACAGCAAACCGTCGATCAAATACCCGTGCAATATAAACAGGATGTTGAATTCAAGCTGTTCCGTTGTTCCTTATAATAAGTCTCTGGTAGGCTGATTCATCGCGTAAACCAGAAGTCGCTAATCCCGGCGACACCTACTGCTCCCTGAAAGCGTGCACTGCACAAGTCTTTGCGTCGAACTCCACCCAGGGCATAGGTTGGAATATTCACTTTTTTCACAATTTGTTTCAGCCCGTTCCAGCCTTTGGCTTTACGACCGGGATGGCTGGCGGTATCCCTGACCGTAGATAACAGTGCAAAATCACAATTAAGTCGCTCTGCCATTTTTAACTCTGCCAAATCATGGCAGGAAGCAGATACTTTACAGGCCTTATCAAAAGGACTGGATTGAAGTGACTGCAACACCAATGAATTAAGATGGCGCCATTGAAAAGATTCAAATAACGCGGATTGCAGGCTTTCAAGGCGCGGACGGTGAATAATGATGTCGGCATGATGATTTGCACCGACATTTCGCAATTTTTTCGCCACGTCAGCATAGGTTTTGTCATCCAACTGATGCGAGCGAAACAACACCAGTGGATAATGCTGCCTTTCCATCAGTTGTTCAAATTGATCGAGATAGGATGATACGGATTGGCCGGGTATATCCGGCGTTATGAGCAAATGCGGTGCCAACGAAAGCGCCTTGAGCACGGGTTTATCGGCATCAGGAAAGTCATATTTGGTCAGGTCTTTCTGTTCAACCCACTTGATCTCCTGCTTCTCTCTACCTTTTGCCTGACCGGTATAATTCTTAATTTCCCATACATCCAGATGGATGTTTTTATCCTGATAACGATGGTAAACCGATTGAAACGGCAGGGCCGCATGCACCATTATACCGGTCTCTTCCCGCAATTCGCGCTGCAAGGCAAAAAACCTCGATTCTCCAGGTTCCATCTTACCGCCAGGAAACTCCCACAAGTTTTCCAGGTGCTGGCCTTTTTTTCGCCGAGAAATCAGAATTTTGTTGGATTTGCGAGGGTGGCGAATAATACCCGCGACAACATGAATATAAGAATCAGCTGCGGTATTCGGCATTAATTTTAATATAATCGTAGGATAGGTCGGTGGTCCATACGGTAGTTGAAAACTCACCCAGATGCAGATTAACCCGGATAGTAATATCCTGTTTTCTCATCTCGGTCTGCCCACGCTGTTCGTTGTAATCGGGATGAGGCAAGCCGTTTTCTATCAGGCAGACATCCCCCAAATAAAGATCAACACTATCTATATCCAATTGCTCAAGCGGTGCCCGACCAATCGCTGCTAGAATTCGTCCCCAGTTTGCATCCGATGCGAACAAGGCCGTTTTTACCAGCGGTGAATGTGCGATGGTATAGGCGAGATTATTGGCATCTTTCATCGATGCCGCGTGTTCGATTTTAACTTCAACAAATTTTGTAGCCCCTTCCCCATCGCGAATGATGGCTTGAGCCAGCAGAGTAAATACTTCGTTCAGGGCCTGAATAAACTCGTGATTTTGACTATCGATCTGTACACCGCTTTTGCCGCTGGCCATTAACACGCAAGCGTCATTGGTAGAGGTATCCCCATCTACCGTAATTGCATTAAAGGACAAGTCAACGGCCCGTTTTAAAAGACTGGAAAGCAGTTCATCAGCAATGACGGCATCGGTTGCTATATAGGCAAGCATGGTCGCCATTTCGGGTTTGATCATGCCGGACCCTTTGCTGATACCGGTAATGGTGACCGGCTGGCCATTGATATCAACGCGTCGACTCACTGCTTTGGGCAGTGTATCCGTGGTCATAATGCCCTTGGCGGCAGCCAGCCAGTTATTTTCATCCAGATGATCAAACATTTGTGGCAATGCCTGCGCTATTTTATCCACTGCCAGAGGTTCGCCAATCACACCTGTCGAAAAAGGCAACACGGCCTCGACATTCACCTTGCCGATATCGGCGACTGCCTGACAGCTTTTCAAAGCATTTTCTTCACCCGCCAGCCCGGTACCGGCATTGGCATTACCGGAATTGATTAACAGGTAGCGCGGAGTATGTTGACCGTGCAAATGCTGGCGCGCAACCGTAACCGGCGCGGCACAAAATTTATTGGTGGTGAAAACGGCACTTACGCTAGAGCCCCCCTCCAGTTCAATTAAAACCAGGTCATCGATATTTTTATCCTTTTTAATTCCACAGTGACCGGCTGCCAGTTTGATACCTGGCACCGCCAACAGTTGATCAGGTTGATGCAGTCCAACAGCCATGGTTATTTAACCTACAGCCACTCAGTTCAACTTGCCGTGGCATTGCTTGTATTTTTTGCCCGAACCACACCAGCAGGGTTCATTTCGACCCAGTTTCTTCTCTTTACGGACATAAGGCTGGTGAGAGGCCTGTGCATCCTGCTCACCCCCTGCGAGGACATTTTCGGCCGCCTCATGGGTCATCTCCATCCCTTCATTTTCCGGATGGTGTTGCTCCAGGGCTTCCACCTGTTCCTCATCTTTCACCTGTATACGGGTAAGAATGGATATGGCTTCAGCCTTGATACTTTCCAGCATGGCCGTGAACATTTCAAATGATTCACGCTTGTACTCCTGAATTGGATTTTTCTGCGCATAACCGCGGAGGCCGATACCCTGACGCAGGTGATCCATCGAAGCCAAGTGATCTTTCCAGTGTCGATCCAGCACGATAAGCATGATTTCCTTCTCATAACGTCTGGCTATATCGCTACCGACCAGCTCCACTTTTTGCTGGTAGACCTGTTCGAAATGATCACAGATTTTCTCCAGAATCAGGTCTTCATGCAGATGATCATCTTCATCAATCCATTGCTGGATCGGTAGTTCTTCATCAAATTCTTTTTTAAGGGCATCGGTAAGGCCTTCGATGTCCCATTGTTCATCAATACTGCCAGCCGGCACATAGGACCTGAACAGGCTCTCCATCACATCCCGACGCATGTCTTTAATGGCCTGTTCTATACTATCCGCTTTAAGCAGGTCATCGCGCTGCTGATAGATGACCTTACGTTGGTCATTCGCCACGTCATCGTATTCGAGTAAATGTTTACGAATATCAAAGTTGTGTGCTTCAACCTTTCGTTGCGCATTCTCAATCGCCTTGGTTACCCAGGGATGCTCTATCGCCTCGCCCTCTTCCATACCCAGTTTCTGCATCAAACCGGATACTTTTTCAGATGCAAATATCCGCATCAGGGTATCTTCCATTGACAGATAAAAACGGGTAGAACCTGGATCCCCCTGCCGTCCGGAACGTCCTCTGAGCTGATTATCAATACGACGAGACTCATGGCGCTCAGTACCGATTATGTGCAATCCGCCAGCTTCCAAAACCTGGGCATGGCGTTTTTCCCATTCCTGCTTGATGGCTTTATGCTTATCGGCTTCCTCTTCGGCCATGTTCTTTAAATGAAACTCGTAGTTTCCCCCCAGCACGATATCCGTTCCCCGGCCCGCCATATTGGTGGCAATGGTCACCGCACCTGGCAAACCCGCATCGGCGATGATGCCCGCTTCCTTTTCGTGCTGTTTGGCGTTCAATGTTTGATGTTTGATTTTGTCTTTTGTCAGCATGGAGGAGAGATATTCGGAGATCTCTACCGAAGTCGTACCCACCAGAACAGGCTGCTTTCTTTTCACGCAATCTTTAATATCTTCGATCACGGCCTGGTATTTCTCCTTGGCCGTCAGATAAATCAAATCACCTTTATCATCTCTGATCATCGGCTTATGTGTCGGCACCACAACGACTTCGAGACCATAAATCTGTTGGAATTCAAAAGCCTCGGTATCCGCCGTACCGGTCATACCCGACAACTTGTCATACAAGCGGAAGTAATTCTGGAAAGTAATGGATGCAATGGTCTGGTTTTCATGCTGAATCTGCACACCTTCCTTTGCCTCTACGGCCTGATGCAGGCCATCTGACCAGCGCCTACCTGGCATGGTACGCCCGGTAAACTCATCCACGATAACAACTTCATTATTCTGGACGATGTAATCCACGTCTTTATGGTATATGGCATGCGCGCGCATGGCTGCATTTAAATGGTGTACCAGTGAGATATTGGTTGCATCGTAAAGGCTTTCACCCACGGTTAACAAACCGGCCTGCACGAGTAGATTTTCAGCAGTTTCATGACCATCTTCCGTCAGGAAAACCTGCTTGTTCTTTTCATCAATCGTATAATCACCCGGGCCATCCTCTGTTTCAACTTTCTTCAGGTTTGGCACCAGTGCATTCATTTTTGCATACAGCTCTGAACTGTCGCTAGCCTGACCGGATATAATCAAAGGTGTCCTGGCTTCGTCGATCAGAATTGAATCCACTTCATCCACGATGGCAAAATTCAACTCTCTCTGTACCCGTTCTTGCAGCGAAAACGACAGGTTGTCATGCATGTAATCAAAGCCAAACTGGTTATTGGTACCGTAGGTGATATCTGCTTTATAGGCTTCCCGCTTTTCATCATAGTCCATCGTGCTGAGGACCACGCCAACACTCAGACCCAGAAAGTTATACAGTTCACCCATCCATTTACTGTCGCGTTCCGCCAGATAATCATTGACGGTAACCACGTGTACACCTTTACCACTGATTGCATTAAGGTATGCCGCCAATGTTGCAACCAGCGTTTTACCTTCACCGGTACGCATTTCCGTGATCTGGTTGTTATTCAGAATCATGCCGCCAATCATTTGAACATCATAGTGGCGCATTCCCAAAACCCGGGAAGATGCTTCTCGACAAACGGCGAAGGCTTCGACCAACAGTTGTTCCAGTTTTTCTCCCTGCTCGAACCGCTGTTTGAATTCATTGGTTTTATCGGCGAGTTGTTCATCGCTCAATGCCTGCATATCTGCTTCCAGAGCATTGATTTTAATGACATTCTGACGCAGCGATTTAATTATTCGATCATTACGACTACCGAATATTTTTCTGAAAATTTTTGAAAACATAGAATGGGCTTTTGATTTATTTACGTAATTTGGTGAAACCCCAAAATCTTCGATTTGCGAGGAGTCCTTAACCTGAAACCTTATTTACAATGAGTCTCAAGATAAATATAAGCTGCGCATTATAATTCAAGGCAACAGATGAGGATATTGTTTATTGGTACTGTTATAAAAACAATACGCAAAAAGGACATAGCAGGAATAGAACGGCTAACTTGAGGCGTTGATGAATTTCATCGGATTGACCTGGCGTCCATTCTTCAAGACTTCAAAATGAACATGGGGGCCGGTTGAACGACCGGATGAACCAATTTCAGCAATCTGGAATCCTTTTTCAACGGTGTCACCTACCGATACCAGTAATTTAGAATTATGACCGTAGCGTGTGGTATAGCCATTACCGTGATTGATATCGATAACCTGGCCATAACCATAACGTGAACCGGCAAAGGTAACCACACCCTTGGCTACAGCAATCACCGGACCACCCATTTTACCGGCAAAATCGATACCCTTGTGCATCTCTTTCTTACCCGAAATGGGATGAGTACGCATGCCATAATAAGAAGACAACCAGCCACTGGTAATAGGACGACCGCTGGGGCGAACCTCTTTGAGAAGATTACGGTTTAACAATAACTCTTCGAGTACCGCCAGTTGATTTTCACGATTTCTTAAACTCTTGGATAGCTGATCAATTGCCTTATGCAATTCAGTTGAATCAACCGTGGTCTGGGTCACTACCTCAGGACCACCTACCGCCGGGGTATGGCTGAAATCAAACTCACCTTTATCGATTTTTGCCATCTGTATTAATTTTTGACCCAATGCATCCAGTCTATTGACATGAGCCTGCATCAAACCCAGACGCGAAGACAGAGCCTCGACGCTGGCATCTGATTCCTGTTTCAAGCTGTCTAAATCCAGTTGTTGCTGGTGAATGGTATTGCGCCACTCTGAAACATCCACACTGTGCTCAGGCTCCTGCCCCAACCAGTAACCCATGTAACCTATGCCACCGCCGAAAAGTGCCAGAAATAACACCAAAAAAACATAATGCACGGGTTTGCATAACCCGATTGTGCAGAGTGTGCCTTTGTTGGGTGACAGGAATATGATATTCAACTGGGCGTCCTCTTAAACAGCTTCGACCGGCTGCGCATAGGAGATAGGCGCAACACTACTGTCTTCGAATGTGATTTCCTCCCAGGCCTCGGAGTCTTCCAGCAACGCCAGTAGCAGACGATTATTGAGCTCATGCCCTGACTTGTAACCGGAAAACTCACCGATCAGGCTGTGCCCTAACAGATACAGGTCACCAATTGAATCCAGGATCTTGTGTTTGACAAATTCATTGTCATAACGCAAACCGTCTTCATTCAAAACCCGGTAATCATCGAGCACGATGGCATTTTCCTGACTGCCACCCAGTGCCAGATTATTTTCCCGCAACGATTCGATATCCTTTTGAAAACCAAAAGTCCTGGCCCGGCTAACTTCTTTAACAAAGGACGTGGTAGAAAAATTGACCTCGCAGACCTGCTTTTGGGCTGTGAAAAGAGGATGATCAAAATCAATCTCAAAACTGACTTTAAAACCATTAAAGGGCTTGAATTCCACCCATTTATCCTGGTCTTCAACCTTTACCGTTTTCTTGATGCGG
This sequence comes from Gammaproteobacteria bacterium, assembly GCA_024763185.1. GTDB lineage: Bacteria > Pseudomonadota > Gammaproteobacteria > JACNJF01. The sequence goes on from JANTFY010000014.1 coordinate 8,987, forward strand.
ATAAATTTTTTGGCCGCTTCCTGCTCAACAATTCCGGCGGACTGTATCAGAAAGACAAAAGGACCGGCACTGCCATCCATAATCGGCACTTCGTCTGCACTCAGGTCTATGTAGGCATTATCAATACCCAAACCTGCCATAGCAGACAACAGGTGTTCTACCGTTGAAATACGGACATCGTCGTGACACAGTGTGGTGGATAATTTTGTATCGCCGACATTTTCAGGTCTGGCCAGAATTTCGACCGGTTGTTCGAGGTCGACACGACGAAAACGAATACCGGAATTAACCGGGGCAGGACGTAAAGTCAAATAAACCTTTTTGCCTGTATGCAAGCCCACACCCATAGCGCGGATCACATTTTTAAGTGTGCGTTGTTTGATCAAAATTACATCCTGGAGAATTTTTTATGAAGCTATTCTGAATTATAGCCGTTTTTGCAGACAAGTATGGAATAAAATCTTTTATTTTTCAATTTACTAATAGAAACTCCTCATAACGCCATTAAATATCCACCTGGCTCGCATGCTTCCCTGGCAGTTATATTTATTAAGCTTTTAATGATTTCGTAACTTGCTTTTCTGCACATCAAGAACGTAGGCATGCAGTGCATCCTCGGCCTGTTGTGAAATTTTGGAGAATTGGCACCGACATAGATCTCTTTGCTTGGAAACAACCTGTACGGTCAGCGGAAAAATCAGGTCTTCACTGGGAATTTTTAACGTGCCCGTCGCCTGATAACCCTGTGGATAATTGTGGCTACGAAAACAGCAACCGGTTCCGCTAATATTAACCACTTGATACGAATTGCCGGCTATATTCAGTATAATCGGGCGGGTTGGATCGGGCTTAATACGATAGGCGCCACGAAAATCCTGTTCATCACCAGGAATTACAAAATCAATTTTCTTTTTCTTTTTGAAGAACAAACTCAACTCTCCTGTTTCTCGCCCTGTTCTGCGGACTGTCATTTGGCACCAGCGGAAGAAAATCAGCATAACCGGTAGCCGTCATTCTTTCCGGGTCCAAACCCTGCTGAATAAAATAACGCAAAACGGTCGTGGCGCGAATGGCTGACAGCTCCCAGTTAGACGGGAATTGAACAGTTTCAATGTCCAGGTCATCAGTATGCCCGCGTATGGCAATCCGATAATCTGGATTTTCCCTAAACAACTGTGTCAGGGTATTGAAAATAATTTTTGCACTATCCTTCAAATCGGCTTTACCCGAATCAAACAGATATCGACCATCTATCTGCAGGTTTATCTGGTCACCCATCGCCTGCAAAGAGACACTCTCTGACAGGTCGGTGCTGTTTACCATGCTCTCTATTTCAGTAAAAATCTTCGGCCGTGGCGTGTTAATAACTTCCGGCGACGGATTCAGACCCAGCATATCTTCCACGGCTTTCAGGGGTTCCGGATCTCTGCCCTGGCGCGCAGCATAGTCAATCACACTGATCTGCTTACCTTCACCATCAAGCACATTGACCTTGGCGATCTTTGCCCTGAAGGCCTTATCATCATAATCCGACAGTGTATAAAGCAGGATAAAAAATACCAGAATCAAGGTCATCATATCGGCGAATGTCACTATCCAGCTATTGGGATGGTTTTCATTCTCGAACTGTTCAACCAGGCTGGAGCCTTCCATCACTTATACCTTTGTTTAAGCGATTGCATCGGTTTACGCTGCTTGGCCGGCACAAAAGAAGACAACTTTTCGTACACCGACAGGGGATTATTATCCTGCAGGATGCTCACAGCACCCTGAAATATAATCTCGAAATTCATGACCTCTATCAGGGTTCTGGACTTTAATTTGCCAGCAATGGGTAAAAAAATGACTGTTGCCAACAAAGAGCCATAAAAGGTCGTTAACAAGGCTATGGCCATCGCCGGACCCAGGTTTTCAGGATCGGCCAACAGCGACAACATCTGGATCAAGCCGATCAGAGTTCCCAGCATGCCAAATGACGGGGCGTAGAGCGCCATCTTTCTGAAAACATCCTGCACGATGAAATGGCGCATTTGCATCGATTCGATCTCGGTGCGCATGGCGGAACGCAGGGTTTCCTCATCCGCCGCATCGGCAATCAGGGTACAGACCCGTTTCAGAAAAGGTGAATTGGTTTTAACATCCATCAGGCTAAGCAAGCCCTTGCGACGGCTGATAGTACCCAGCTTGATCATGGTGTTGATCAATTCCTGGGAGTCCTGTTTGGGCGAGGTAAAGACAAAATAGGCGCTTTTAAACGCATTCATCACGTCTTTGAACTGAAAGGTCAACAAGGTCGCCGCCACCGTGCCACCCAGAACAATCATCATGCCGGGCACATTGAAAAAATTGTGAACATCTCCGCCAATAATGATCGCCGATACGATCAGGCCAATACCCGAGATAATTCCTATGAGCGAGGCTAAATCCATATCAACGGCCTGCTGTGTCGAGGTTTAAGTTTGAAATCATATTTATTTATTTTCCCAGTGCGGTGAACTTCTGAAATCAGACAGCCATCCAGAATCAGTACACACTTTTTATCGGCTTTGCATTCACATACTTTAGTTGTTAAATGATAAATTGCCATATCGCCACTGTTTTCAAAGTTGCATCGGGTAAACCGCATAAACTCAGGCTTTATTCCGTCTTTTAACGATGGGATAATCCGTGCTTTGAATTTACCCCGGATTATCTGGAGCAGTATGTATGGTCAATGAGAATTCTCCTTTTCAAGGTCTTGAAGTCGAAGACAACCCGGTACTGGAAGTCACGCCTCAGGAACACACCCTGCAACAGGACCTGGAAAGCCACATGCAGCATTATCATGCCCTACCCGGGGATTGTGATGCACTGGAAAAAGCGAAGTTGCAGCTGGACATAGCCGAGTGCCATCTGGGCCTCGACCAGCAACAGCAGGCACATGACTGGGCTAAAAAGAGCTTTCAGACATTCATTGACCGGGAACAATGGCAACTGGCGGTCGATGCCTGCGATATTCTCTATAACAGTAACCAGGACGATGCCTTAATTGCCTTGGGAAATGGCATCTGGCTGGCCGTGACCTTCCCTATTGACCCGACAGTGAGTGTACAGATGCTACATCACATCGTTGATGAAACCCCGGACGACTCGGACGGTGCAGCTGTTGCTGCCATGCTGGCGCATTATCTGGCAGAAACCCGTGCCAGCGACAAGGATCATGAAAACCTGACTTTTCTGACCAACCAGATTATCAGCCAGGTGGCTAAACGGCATCGGGGCATAGAAGATGAGCAAACCGTACAAACCTGGATCAAGATGTACGAACTGGATGATATTGAAAAGCTGTTGCCGAAAATGGCCTTGATTCTGGATACGATCGTGGAAGATAACTGGTGGTACGACAAGGAGCAGATCAGAAGTCGACTACCCGTCAACTAGGGCTTTTAGACTTGACAGCTACCCGTCTCACCATAAACCGACATGACCGATTTTAACTCTTTTAAAACACTGCGCTGCTGAACTGAATTTAAAGTCTGTAACTCTTTACACGCCTGCCTGGCATCATCATCAGCCAGGATGGAATTGACATAACGACACCCGCGATGGCAGATGCACTCAATGGCGTGATTCATCTGAGCATTTTTTACCATTTCAACTCTTAATGCAGTTGGCAACCGCATTATTATAACGCCGCCACAAGCATAAGAAAATGGTAATATGATTAACTTCAATTAATTTCAAAGAGGTAAACCGTGAGCTTCCGCACCATGCAATTTCCGGGCATGAAGATTAAATCCATCGACAGTGATGGAGAAAATGCCCACATCGATATCGATTACGCCATCATCATCAAAAACATGGATGATGCCGAACAGGATACGCGCTGGCATGGAAAAGGCCGCCTGACCATCAGCGAGCTGGTTATCGACAGCGATGAATTTCCCGATTTTCCAGCCACCGTAAAAAGTGCCGATATCAAGGATAACCAGATCACCTATCGTGACGAAGCGGTCATACCCATCAAGTATCATGGCAATGTCGGCCTAACCCTGCAATTCAACGATTTTTCCACGCCGGTCAAATTCATTGGCGAGCGCATGGAGTTCGATGTCGCCGAGCACGAGAAATACATCGAACATATCGACGCATAGTCACAGGCGAATAAACGTTTGCCGGTAATACTTCATTTCATCGATCGACTCGCGGATATCATCCAGCGCCAGGTGAGCGCCCTTTTTTTCAAAACCTTTGAGTAAATCGGGTTTCCACAGGCGCGCCAGTTCTTTAAGAGTGCTGACATCCAGATTGCGGTAGTGGAAAAAAGCCTCAAGCTCGGGCATCAGGCGTGCCATAAATCGCCGGTCCTGGCAGATACTGTTACCGCACATGGGTGATTTTCTGGCCGGCAGGAATTGTTTTAAAAATTCAAGCGTTTGCTGCTCGGCATCCTGGGTGGAATAGTTACTGGCCCTGACGCGGTCAATGAGGCCGGATTCACCATGATGCTTGGTATTCCACTCGTCCATGCCATTGATAATGTCATCGCCATGATGGATGGCAATCACCGGTCCCTGTTCCAGGATATTCAAATCCTTGTCGGTGACGATGGTGGCTATTTCAATAATCTCGTCCAGTTGCGGCTCAAGCCCGGTCATTTCCAGGTCTACCCAGATCAAATTGGAATCATTAATGGTCATCTTGTGTCTCAGTATCAGGGGACAAGTCAGGGATTACCCTGGGCTGCCCGTAGTTATTTTTAGTAGTGAATTAAAGTAGACTATAACAATCTATTCGCAGTTAACAAACGACATGCAGACTTTTACGATCATATTTTTAAGCTTTCTGATTGCCTCGGTACTGACCCGGCTGTGGTTGTCAGTTCGACAAATCAATCATATCAAACAACACCGGGATGCCGTACCGCAGGCGTTTGCAGGTAAAATTTCACTCGAGGATCATCAAAAAGCGGCTGAATACTCTTCCACCAAAGTCAGGCTGGGGCGTATTACACTCGGTTGGGAGACCCTGTGGCTGCTGATCTGGACGCTCGGCGGCGGCATCAACCTGGTTGATAGTTGGTGGAACGGCTTCGGGTTATCCACCGTGTGGACCGGGATTGCCGTTATCCTCAGCGTCGTCTTGATCTCCGCCTTACTCGACCTGCCTTTTTCGCTGTATTCCACTTTTGTGATCGAGGAGAAGTTCGGCTTTAACAAAATGACCTTAAAGATCTGGCTGGTCGACCTGGTAAAATCCGCCGCGTTAATGCTGGTCATCGGCGTGCCGCTGATCGCGCTCATTTTATGGCTGATGGACCAGGCCGGACAATACTGGTGGATTTACGCCTGGTCGGTATGGACCGCATTCAGCCTGCTCATGATCTGGGCCTATCCGGCTTTCATCGCACCCATATTCAATAAATTTACCCCGCTGCAGGATGAATCACTCAAGTCACGCATTGAATCCCTGTTGACCCGTTGCGGTTTCAAAAGCCAGGGGGTTTTTGTGGTCGACGGCTCCAGGCGCTCATCGCACGGCAACGCCTATTTTTCTGGCTTTGGAAGGAACAAACGTATCGTATTTTATGACACCCTGCTCAACACCCTGTCTGAAAACGAGGTGGAAGCGGTGCTGGCGCATGAGCTGGGTCATTTCAAACGCAACCACATCAAAAAATCCATGTTGCTTTCGATGATCATCACGCTGGGAGGTTTCGCCCTGCTGGCCTGGCTGATGCAATCGGACTGGTTCTATGCTTCCATGAACATCCAAAACCCGACCACGCACAGCGCTCTGATCCTGTTCATGATGATATTACCCATTTTCACCTTCTTCATCAGTCCGCTTTTTTCAGCCTTGTCGCGCAAGCACGAGTTTGAAGCCGACGATTTTGCCAAGCAGCAAAGTGATTACAAGGCACTGATTTCAGCACTGGTCAACATGTACCGAGACAATGCCAGTACCCTGACCCCGGATCCTGTTCACTCTATGTTTTACGACTCTCATCCACCGGCATCCATTCGAATCGCGCACCTGGAAAGTGCCTGACTTACCGAGGAAATCCATCATGAAACCCTTTTTACTTTTTATACCCTTACTAATGTTGGTCACGGGCGTCCAGGCCGCCAGCCAAAATCTTGGCAAAGAATTGCATATGAAAAATTGCACGAGTTGTCACGACAGCTCGGTCTACACGCGTGCAAACCGTCGTGTGCAAAGCCTGCCAAAACTGGGGTCCCAGGTGCGCTTGTGCAAAAACAACCTGGGCATCACCTGGTTTGATGACGAGGTTGAAGCCGTAACCCATTTCCTGAACCAGGAATATTACCAGTTCAAATGACGGAAAAACTCGATAGCGAAGTCATCCTTTCTCAAATGAAGTCGATACATGCCGACTGGTTGTTAAACGAGTCCATGGATCAAATTCATCGCGACTTTCATTTCAAAAATTATTATCAAACCATGGCTTTCGCCAATGGCGTGGCCTGGATAGCCCACCAGATGGATCACCACCCCGAACTCACCATCAGCTATAACCGCTGCAAGGTTGAATACAGCACACATTCGGTTAACGGCCTCTCCTTGCTGGACTTCAAATCGGCCAGTGCCGTAGACCAGTTAGTAAACAGTGATTGATGGCCAGGCGCAGGCTCAGCCAACAGCAACGGCATCGCATCAAAAAGGCCCAGCAATCGGTCAACCTGGATGATGAAAACAATTACCCGGGCACGGTCATCTCTCACCATGGTGGTGAGGTCGAAGTGGAACCCATCGACCAGGATCAACCCAATATCGCGTGTAAATTTCGCAGCAACCTTGGCACCCTTGTGTGCGGGGATCGGGTCGTCTATCAACGGCACAAGAATGCCCCCGCCATCATCAGCATCCTGCCCCGTCAAAACCTGTTACAACGCCAGGATGGGTTCGGCCAGATCAAGGCAGTGGCCGCCAATGTCACCCAGCTGATTATCTGCCTGGCGGTTGAACCCGCACCCAACCTGTTTCTGCTCGACCAGTATTTACTGTCTGCCCAACAACAGCAGGTCAAGGTACTCATTGTGCTCAACAAGGCAGACCTTTTGGGTGCTGGCGATAGCGATCCTTTTGACCTGCTGAAAATCTATCAGCCGCTGGGTTATCCTGTTTTGCAAACCAGCATCAAGAGCGGTCTGAACATCGATCGTTTGCAACAGCTGTGTATCGATCATACCAATGTGATCAGCGGGGTATCCGGGGTCGGTAAGTCATCGATTACCAAGGCCATCCTGCCGCAGCAGGATATCGCCATTGGCGAGCTATCGGAAGCCAACAAAGAGGGTAAACACACCACCCGTACCAGCCGGTTGTATCATCTGCCGCTCGGTGGCCAGTTGATCGACACCCCTGGCGTGCGGGGATTTAAACCGGTGTTTGAAGAAGGCCTGCCAATCAGTGCAGGATTTGTTGAAATTGAACAACAAGCCCAACATTGCCAGTTCAGCAACTGCCGGCATGTCAACGAACCCAAATGCGCGGTCAGGCTGGCGGTAGAATCTGGACAGATTCAACCCAGCCGTTATCAACATTACCTGAAAATTCTGCAGGAAAATCCCTCATAGGCGCTTTGCATGCAGTCCGATAAACGATAGCATGCACTTTTTTTAATCGAGCCCAGAGTATTGTTAAAAGACAGCTTAAATAATATCCATGTCAGTGCTGAACAGGTATTGATCACCCCGCAGGACCTGCGCCAGGAAATACCTATTTCCGATCAAGCCCTGGCCAATATCCGACAATCACGTCAGGATATTGCAGACATCATTCATCATCGTAACCACCGCCTGTTGGTCATTTGTGGACCCTGTTCCATTCACGATGTTAAAGCGGCCAGGGAATATGCCGGGCGCCTGAAAAAACTGCAGAGCGAACTGGGCGACAGCCTGTATATCGTCATGCGCGTGTATTTTGAAAAACCACGAACCACGGTGGGCTGGAAAGGGCTGATCAACGATCCGTACCTGGACGGCAGTTTTAACATCGAGGCCGGTCTTAGAAAGGCTCGCAAACTGTTGACCGAATTTGCCGAGATGGAGCTGCCCATGGGCACCGAGGCCCTCGACCCGATCAGCCCGCAATACCTGGGTGAATTCTTCAGCTGGTCAGCAATCGGAGCGCGCACCACCGAATCACAAACCCACCGGGAAATGGCCAGCGGTTTATCCATGCCAGTGGGTTTTAAAAACAGCACCAATGGCAGCCTGGATACAGCCATCGATGCGCTGAAAGCGGCTGCCTCCGGGCATCGCTTCATGGGCATCAATCAACAGGGCCAGGTAGCGGTGATCAAGACCAATGGCAACCCCGATGGCCACATCATCCTGCGCGGCGGTAAAACCTGCAATTACGATTCGGTGAATGTCGCCATCAGTGATGAAAAACTACAACAGGCCGGCACTAATGATGCACTGATGGTGGATTGCAGTCATGGCAACTCCAACAAGGATTACACCCGTCAACCGCTGGTGGCCAACGACATCATGAACCAGATTCTGGAAGGCAACCGTTCGATCATCGGTATTATGCTGGAAAGCCATCTGAATGAAGGCAACCAGTCGTCAAACCAGGCGCCGGATCAGATGCAATACGGGGTATCCATCACCGATGGCTGCATATGCTGGGAGACCACGGAAAAGCTGCTCAGGGAGATGGCTGACAAGCTGAAGACGGTACTCAAACAGAGACTTTAAAGGCAGGGCTTTCACTTATAATCGTGTTTGTCGCACACCAGGTATTCCTGGTCCTTTAACTTCACCCGGTCGTGTTCCACGTACACGATATCCGTATTCTCATGCACCGGTTTGTACATCGGATCCATTTCGGTGACGCCCTTAAATTCCCAGTCCACCGTAATACCATCCAGTTCGCCGACATAACGACGCGTATCCCTTAACGCGACCTGCTCGATTCTCTCGAAAGCCTGTCGACAATTGTCCGCCCTCACCATGACCGAGACCTCCCAGCCATCAAATTCATCGTGCAGATCGTGTTGTTCATCGACATCGGCCAGGTTAAAACCCACGATATAGGTGCCCAGGTACCAGCCAAAAGGTGATGGGTTCGGTTGTTGTTGCATGGTTAACCCCTAAGCGATCAAATTTCCCGATACAGTTTTTTACCTTCTTTTTCGTATTCCTCAGACTTGGCCTGCATACCAGCCTGGAAAGCCGCCTCCACTTCCACGGCATGGCTCTCTGCATAATCGCGCACTTCCTGGGTGATTTTCATGGAACAGAACTTGGGGCCGCACATGGAACAGAAATGTGCCACCTTGTGGGTCTGTTTGGGCATGGTTTCATCGTGGTATTCACGTGCACGTTCAGGATCCAGTGACAGATTGAACTGGTCTTCCCAACGAAATTCGAAACGCGCCTTGGATAACGCATTGTCTCGTATCTGCGCACCCGGAAAGCCCTTCGCCAGGTCGGCGGCATGGGCAGCCAGCTTGTAGGTGATGATTCCATCGCGCACATCCTGCTTGTTGGGCAGACCCAGGTGTTCCTTGGGGGTTACGTAACACAGCATGGCGGTACCGTACCAGCCAATTTGCGCGGCACCGATGGCCGAGGTGATGTGATCGTAAGCCGGGGCTATATCGGTGACCAGCGGCCCCAGTGTGTAAAAAGGTGCTTCAAAACAATCCTGCAACTCCTTGTCCATGTTGTCCTTGATCATCTGCATCGGCACATGTCCAGGGCCCTCGATCATCACCTGCACATCATGCTGCCAGGCAATCTTGGTCAACTCGCCGAGGGTCTCCAACTCGGCAAACTGTGCGCGATCGTTGGCATCGGCCACGCAGCCTGGACGCAAACCATCACCCAGCGAGAAAGCAACATCATAAGCCTTCATGATTTCGCAGATCTCTTCAAAATGGGTGTACAGGAAACTTTCCTGGTGATGCGCCAGGCACCACTTGGCCATGATGGAACCGCCGCGCGAAACGATACCGGTCAATCGCTCGGCGGTAATCGGCACATAGGCCAGCCGTACGCCGGCATGGATGGTGAAATAATCCACGCCCTGCTCCGCCTGTTCAATCAGCGTGTCACGGAACAGTTCCCAGGTCAGGTCTTCGGCCACGCCGCCCACCTTTTCCAGCGCCTGGTAGATGGGTACCGTGCCGATCGGCATGGGCGCGTTGCGCAAAATCCATTCACGGGTTTCGTGAATATTCTTGCCGGTGGATAAATCCATCAGGGTATCGCCACCCCAGCGTGCTGACCAGGCCATCTTTTCCACTTCCTCGGAAATCGACGAGGTCACCGCTGAATTACCGATATTGGTATTGACCTTGACGTGAAAATTACGCCCGATGATCATCGGTTCCAGTTCGGGGTGGTTGATATTACAGGGAATAATCGCACGCCCGGCCGCCACTTCAGCGCGCACAAACTCGGGCGTAATCTGCTCGGGAATGTTGGCGCCAAAGGATTGCCCCGGATGTTGTTTCAACAGATCTTTGTACTCGTCACTGGCACGAAATTCATCCAGGCGCATATTTTCCCGGATGGCCACGTATTCCATTTCGGGAGTAATGATGCCCTGCCGTGCATAGTGCAACTGGCTGACATTGTTGCCCGCTTTGGCTTTTCGCGGTTGCCGGATATGCTCAAAACGCAGGTGCGCCAGGGTTTCATCGGTCTGGCGTAGATGTCCGAATTCGGAGCTGGGTCCGTCCAGCAGCTCCGTGTCGCCGCGCTCCTCGATCCATTTTGAACGCACGTCGGGAATGCCCTTGAGCAAATCGATGCTGATGGACGGATCGGTAAACGGACCGGAAGTATCATACACGGTGATGGGAGGATTTTTTTCCACGCCGTTTGAGGTGGGCGTGTCCGAACACTGGATTTCTCGCATACCCACCCGGATATCAGCACGGCTACCCTGCTGATAGATTCGTGTCGACTGGGGAAAGGGTTCCGTAATGGCAGACGAAAGCTGGTGGGTTTTTTGGATAAAATCTTCCGGGATGGCACTCATGATGGCTCCTCAATGTGTAAACGCAGGGCCAACTCGGTGATTCCGAACTGCCTCCCTACGCAGAATAATCTGATCAGGTTCAAAGGGTTTCTCTCAGTCTTGCGACACCCCTGGCACAATCGCTCAAACTATAGAATCAAACCTTTGAATGCAAGCATTTTCATGGTTCACATTGACATCAGGTCAGGAATTCGTAACCTCTGTGAACTTTATTGAAGTGACCAAAATCATTATGACTGACCTCGCCAAAGCCAAATTCAACATGATCGAACAACAGGTACGCCCGTGGGAAGTTCTGGACCCCCAGGTGCTGGAGGTTTTTAACCAGATTAACCGTGATCATTTTGTTCCCGATTCGTTGAAGGGCCTGGCTTATGCCGATTGCCAGCTACCCGTGATTGAAGGCGAATCCATGCTGCCACCCACATTGGAAGGTCGACTGTTACAGGCGCTAAACCTGAAACCCTCGGACAGTATACTTGAAATCGGCACCTGCAGCGGTTACCTGACCGCCTGCCTGGCCACGCTCGGCAAACACGTGGACAGCATCGATTTTAATGCCCGGGCGATTGAAACGGCGCAAAAAAACCTGGCCGACCTGAACATCCACAATGTCAATTTACGTTGTTTCCAATCGATTGAAGAGATATCACCGCAACCGATTTATGACGCCATTTCGGTTAGTGCCGGCTCGCTTCCATCCATTCCGGATAACCTCAAAAATGCACTGGTCATCGGCGGTCGCCTGTTTGCAGTATGCGGACAATCCCCGGTAAAACATGCTCAACTGATGACCCGTGTCAGTCAGAACGAATGGACGATTGACAACCTGTTTGAAACCGACATTGCTGACTTAGCTTAATGCAACGCTTCAGCGCGTTGCAACTTCACCACTACCTTGAAACAAACCAGCCACGCCTGATCGATGTGCGTGAACCCTGGGAGTTCGAAATCTGTCATATCCAAGACAGTGAGCTACTGCCTATGGGCCAGGTGCCGTCCAATCTGTCACTGTTCCAAGAATCTGCAGAATATGTCATTATCTGCCATCATGGTATTCGCAGCCGGCAGGTCATTCATTTCCTGGCTTATCATGGAATAGAAAACACCATAAACCTCGATGGCGGCGTCGATGCCTGGGCCCGGCAAGTCGATATAAACATGGCGGTCTATTATTAACCTGGCGACTAAATATATCGTGTTCAGCCGCTTCATGCTTGTTTCCAACAAGGCATCAGTACGCCGCTGTAGTCATTCTCCAGCAAGGAC
>JANTFY010000015.1 GCA_024763185.1 Gammaproteobacteria bacterium
GCCGCATGTTCGCGTCCCATGGCGTATTGCAAAACGGCCTGGTCATCGGGGTTTTCCCCGAGGTCGGGCAGGTGGATGCAATCGGAAAATTTACCGTCACTGGCCGGGGTTTCAATCATCGTATGGATTTGTTGTTCGAGGTCGTTACGCGCGCGCAATTCGTTAAACAGGTCAAAATGACCCTGTTCCTCTTCTGCCAGCTCCTCGACCAGGTAGCGGATTTTTTTACTGACCTTGGTTGCCAGATCGGTATAGAAATCCCTGGCACTGCGTTCAAATTCTAATGCTATATCGAGAATGTCCTCGAGACTTTTACTTTTCTCGAGTTTTTCATAGGAGCCGCTGGTATGTTCGGACATCAGGCTGTTTCCTCGCTTATGTATTGGTGAATACTGGCTGCTACTCTATGGCCATCAGCCACTGCTGAGACCACATCCGGTCCGCGTACACAATCCCCGGCTGACCAAAGCCAGCTTTCAGAGGTGCGCCCCTGTTCGTCTACCTGCAGCCGACCACGATTCCATTCCAGTTTTTCGGTCAGGTTCTCGCCCAGCAGGGTGGTGTCACTGAACTGGCCAATCGCTTCAATGACGACATCGCCGCCGTGAATTTGTTCGCCAGTTTCATCGTATTGCGGTGCGAAGCGACCCTTGTCATCGAAAATGGAAACGACTTTCCAGGTTTTCAATCCAATCAATTTACCGTTTTCATCGATTTCACAACCCTGGGGGCCGCATTTGTCGTGGATCACGATACCTTCCTCGAGCGCTTCCTTGATCTCGTCGGGGTCGGCCATGAAATGTTGCTGGTCTTCCAGTGCGGTGACCGTGACTTTTACCTCGCCATGCTGCTGTTTTTGCAGGCGTGCCAGTGAACGGGCAATATCCATTGCCACGTTACCACCCCCGATCACAACCGCGCTACCGGGTATTTCAAAAGCTTCATGGCTGGTGATTTTCTGCAACAGGTCGACCGCGCGGTAGACCTTTTCATGGTCGGAATTCGGTATTCTTGTCTGGCGCCCCTGTTGCAGGCCGATCGCCATCAGCACCGCGTCAAAATTTTTCTCAAGCGTGCTCATGCGTTTGTTCTTGCCGATACGGCAGTTGTAATGTATCTCCACCCCCATCGACAGAATCAGGTCGATATCACGATCCAGCGCCTCGTAAGGCAGGCGATATTCGGGTATGCCATAGCGGGTCATGCCGCCGCCACGCGACTGGGCCTCGAACACGGTCACCTTGTGACCGAGCCGGGCCAGGTCGAATGCCGCGGTAAGCCCTGCCGGGCCGGCACCGATGATGGCCACCTTGCGCCCGGTTGGGGCCGCTGGTTCACCGATAATCTGGCGGTAGCGATCATAAGGCACCTGTTCGGTGATGTGACGTTTGAGCCAGCGGATGGCAATCGGGTCGCCCTCGTGGCGCGCAGCGCAGGAGCTTTCGCACTTGCGCGTGCAGACCCGGCCACAAACCTGGGAAAAGGGATTGCTGTCGTATAAAAGTCGCAGGCCTTGCTCGTAGTCACCAGCACGCACCGCGGCAATATAATCGGGGATGGCCATGTGGGTTGGGCATGTGGCAACGCACAGGCCGCAGGCAACGCAACGATCGGCCTCGGCTTTGGCCTGTTCCACATCGTAGCCCTTGACGATTTCGGCGAAGGAGTTGATGCGTTGCTCTGGCTCCATTTCTTCCATTTCCACCCGCACACGACCACTAAGCTGGTGTCCTTCGGGACGGTGATAGCCCAGTGCCGCCGTATCCCAGTGCTTTTCATCGACGCCAGGGGTGAAGCGGAACTTGTCCGGGTCACTTTCGATCCACTTGTATTCATTCGACATGGTCAGTGAGCCGGTCATGCAGATATCGACACACAGGGCGCACCAGCAACAACGACCATAATCGATATGCGGACGCAGGCCGGAATCCTCTTTGCTGGTTTCGATGCCGGTAACCGGCACCATGTCGATGGCGGCATTCTGGCAGACCGCTTCACAGGTACCGCAACCGATGCACTTTTCCATGTCGTTCTGGTGAAACCCGCGGTAACGCTTGCTGCCCGGACGATCATTGAACGGATCGGCAATCGTGACGGGATCGCGGAACAGGTTTTTCCACGCGGTAAAAGGAGAAAGGATATTACGGATGCTCATGATTTCAGCCTCTTAGCGTTCGATCTCCGGTGGGTAGGTATGCAGTGATACCAGCAATGCCGCTACATCGGCAATATTGCAGTTCACCACCATGCGTTCAAACAGTGACATGGCGTGGGTATAAGAGGGCCCGCGTACATTGACCCGGCGCGGGTAGCCGCTGCCATCGGTAACCAGGTAGTAACCGTATTCACCACGCGAACATTCACCGCGTACATAGGTTTCACCCGGTGCTATCTTCCAGTGCAGGACGTTAGGGATGGTGGCCATCGTGCTGCCGTTAGCCTCGGGCATGCGTGACAGGATCTGGCGGATCAGGTCCACCGACAGTAACAGGTCACGCCGGCGTACATCCGCACGGGTGTATATATCCGAGTTTTCTCCAACAACGGGGTCAAAGTCAAGGTGCTGGTAAACCAGGTAGGGTTGATCCTTGCGTACGTCGCGCGGCACACCTGCGGCACGGATGCAGGGGCCGGTCACGCCATAGCGGTCCAGCCAGCGATTTTCGATAATGCCTATTCCTTCGGTTCGTTTATGAAACACGGCATTACAAAACATCACGCTGTAGATATCCTGCATGGTTTTTTCGATCTCCTGCAGGGTGTCTTGCATCCGCTTTTTGAAACCGATCGGCAGGTCATCGCGCACCCCGCCCGGCATGATAAACATGTGGTAGATGCGCGCTCCAGTGAGTTCTTCGAAGCGATCGAGCATCAGGTCGCGCACATAGGTGGCCCACTGGCTGATCACGGCCTGGCCCAGCGCACCGGCCTGGCCACCGAGATACATCAGGTAGCTGTTGATACGACCCATCTCGAGTATCATGGCGCGAATCCATTTGGCACGTTCGGGTATCTCGACACCGGCCAGTTCCTCGACAGCCGCAGCGTAGCAGTATTCATTGAAATCCGGTTCCGGCACACAGATACGGCAGACGATGGGAAAGCACTGGATGAAGCTGCGTCGTTCCATGAGTTTTTCAAAACCGCGATGCAGGTAACCGACATGGGTGATGCCTTCGACAACCTCGTCACCGCAAACGGTGATTTCGATCGACATGTTACCGGTAATACCCGGATGTTGCGGGCCCTGCCAGAGTTTCAGGTATTTGCCCGAGCTGAGGTCGATATCCAGCGTGCCATCGGCCTTCTTTTGAGGGTATTGACTGCGATCAGGACTATAGGCCATGGGCGCCTCTAAAAATAAGGATTTTTTCTTGAGTGCAAGAAAGCGGCGCGTGGAGAACCGCAGTGTATATGGCGATACATGAGGATTCGAGCACGACGCTGACGCCGCAATCGTGGAAAAAGACCATTTTTAGAGGCGCCCTCATGTCAGTCCTCCGCATCCGGGTATAGTTGCTGTTTCATGTGAGACGCTGGATCATGGGTGACCCGTCCGGGCCGGTCGCGATAGGTTTGCTCGCTGTATTTTAAGGTATCAAAGTCGCGTCGATAGGGGGGCAGGTCCTGCCAGCCCTCGAGAATAAAGTCTTCATCGATTCGTGGGCTGCCGGGAAAGTCGATACCGAACATTTCTTTTAATTCACGCTGGTAGGTTGCGGCGGTAGGCCAAAGATGATGGATGCTTTCCATGCTGGCTACATCACGGTCGATCAACACGCGAATGCCAATGTCATTTGCGCTCAGCCGGTTGTTGACCAGGTAGGTCAGCTGGAATTGATTCTGTTCGATCCAGTCGACAGCCGTCAGCAAAACCAGGTGGGTATAGCCCTCGACGTCGCGCAGGTAAAGCAACAGCGATGACAGGTGCTCACGTGGCACGGTGAAAAAACACAGGTCAGCACGCTGTTCACTGAGTTCACCCAGCGCGTAATGTTGTTTGAGCTTGTCGTAAAGTGCCTGCATGATGCGTTACCAGCTATAGTCGGGCATATCCCAATCCTTGATGACTTTTTTCTGATTGTCCTTGTACCATTTAAAATTTTCCGCGTACTGGTTAGCGCCCTCGGCGTTGCCGGCGCGGATCAGTTTTTTCAAATCCATGAATCCCTGCAATAACGCCTCGGGGCGCGGCATGCAACCGGTGATGTATAGATCGACGGGCAGGTAGTCATCGAGGCGCTTGATGGTGTTGTAGGAATCCCAGTACATGCCGCCATTGATGGTACAGGAACCCAGCCCCACGACGTATTTTGGATTCTGCATCTGCTCGTAAGAACGGATCGCACGCTTCAGGGTTTTAACCGAAAGGTAACCGGAAATGACAAACAGATTGGCCTGGCGCGGGGTTGGACGCCACTGAATGCCATAACGATAGGCATCGAAACGCGGCGTCATCAACGGGCGCATTTCAATGGCGCCGCAACCGGTGCCGAAGCCCAGAATCCAGATGGATTCGGAGCGAGCCCAGTTGAACAGGTCCTCGACAATCTTGCTATAGGCCGCGGGCATGACCGTGGGCGGCGCCTCGCAGTAATAATCCCTCAGCGGTTCGACCTCGATGTCAACGCCACCGGGCCCTTTAACGATTCGTTTTTGCAGTTCTTCTTTCATCTCTTATACCACCATGATCGCGATAATGCCCAGCGGCACGGCCCAAACCAGGAACCAGCGAATCGAATGTTCAACATGGAAGCGCGGAAATACCACGCCGACCAGAACCGAAACCATGTAGATCAGGAAAATCTTGAGGAAGAAAATCGGCCAACTGATCGCCCCACCAAAAAACAGGTTCATGTACACCACCATCTTGGCAATCGGGAAGATAGCACGATTGGTCTGCATCAACGCGAGATACGACGAGTGGTACTCGGTGGGAGGACCAATCGGGATTTCCTGCGGCGCAAGAACAACATCGAATGGGGGGCGCATCATGGCGCCCAGAAAAGACAACATTGCAGCAGCCACGGCTATGGGATTGGTAAACAGGGTCCAGTTGAGATAGCTGCCCTGCTGGGCTGCGACGATATCGGTGACGGATAAGGTCTGGTATTGCAGGGCAACCGAGAAAACCGCCAATGCAAATGGCAGTTCAGACGCGGTGACCTGGGCCAGGCCGCGCGAGACGCCAATGGCCGCAAACGGGTGGCCACTTTCACCGGCGCCCAGTGCCATGCCCAGGGTGCCGAAAAACACGAAATAAAGTGCCAGAATCAAATCGCCGGCAAAGGACAGGTTGGAAAACATCACCGAGCTGTAAATGGTCGGCACAAACAACAACAGCCCGACACCCCCGGAGAGGCGGAAAACCGGCCCGAGATAAAACATGACACCGTGGGTTATCGAACTGCGTATCGAGTAATTCTTGATCAGGTCGAGGTAGTTTTGCCAGATCGGGATGCCATGCCGTCGACCGACCCGGGCACCAATCTTGGCGATCAGGGCGTTAAGAATAAAACCGTAGTTTACTACGATAAACAGGGTGAGCAGGGCATAGGGTATCTGGATCCATTCAAATGCCATATCACATGACTCCGTTGCCAAGGAAATACACCGCGACCACAAAGGCCAGCAACTGGACTGCGTAGGTCTGTCCATCACCGGTGTATAAGCGACGTAACAAGTCGGCGGCGGTGTGTAATAGCTCAGCCACCGTATCCCAGAAGCGGGTTACCAGGGGCTGGGTCATGAACCCCAGGGCCTTGCGGTAAGGTGCAAAGAAGTTCCAGGCAAAATGCGTGGTCTCGGGGCGATAGGGCCTTTCCGCGGCATACACAATGTTAAACTGCTTGACCTTTTGCGCACGACGGTTGACGAACAGCAGCCAGCTGAACAGGGTGACGAAAATCACGCCGATGATAATCATGATTGAAACCGGGCTCCAGTAGCCGAAGTCGCTGGTGATGGTCAGGCCTTCCCAGTTGAGACCGTTGTTTGGAAAAAACCGGCTGATATAGCCGTCAACCTTTTGCAGTGCCAGTCCAGGAGCCAGGGCGAAAATCATCAGGAAAGCGACATAAATCATTTGCGGCAGGATAATCCAGAACGGGGCTTCCTTGAGCTGGCGGTGTTCATCCTTGAGCTGGCCCAGAAACACGGTGTGGATCAGGCGGAACAGGTACAGAAATGCTATTGGCCCGGCCAGGAAAATGATCACCATGGGCAGACGGTATTCCGCGCTCATGATCGCATTATAAAAAATCCAGCGGCCGCCAAAGCCGGACAAGGGTGGCACGCCGGAAACCGCAATGATACCGATGAGTACCGCAATAAAAGACAGTGGCATCAGCGTGATGAGCCCGCCCATGCGGTACATGGCTTTTGTGCCGGTTCGCTTGGCAACTCCGCCAATCGACAGGAACAGCATGGATTTGTAGATATAGTGATTGACGACGAACATCAGCGCCATCAGCCAGCCGAGGTGGTTCATCAGGGCGAGCCCGAACAGGGCGTAACCCATCTGCGCAATCGAGGAATAGGCCAGCAGGCGCTTGGCGTCCTCCTGGTAGATCGCCATCATGTTGCCGAGCAGTGCGGAGATCGCGCCAATCCATAACAGTACATGCGTCAGTTCAACTCCATAGAGCTGTTGTTTGCCCATGTTTATCAAGAGAACAAACAGGCCAAACAGCCCGGCCTTGAGCAGGATGCCTGAGAGCAAAGGTGACACATCGGTTTCCGCCTCGGCGTGGGCACCGGGTAACCAGATATGAACCCCGATCGCGGCCGTCTTGGTCATGAAGGCGATGGCCAGCAGGATGAATACCCAGGGTGCAAGATCACTCGCTACCGATGCAAGAGAGGTGAGCGGGAACAGTGGGTTGCCCTCTGAGGCCAGGGCGAACCCGAGCAGCATGAGAAATGCACCGCCCAGTGAAAACAGGATGTAGGACAGCGCGTGCGGTTGTGATTGTTTGCCGCGCAGGATCAGGAAATAGGAGCCAATGGTCAGCGACTCCCAGGCAGCAAAGAAAGCGAACGAATCCTCGGCCATGATCAACATGCTGAGGCCGGCAAACATCCATAATGCGGATGGGTAGAACCCGATTCTGCGGCCGCTATTGTAATAACTGGCAAGCAGTACCAGTGCGCCACCCGGCAGGATAATGGCCGCAAAGATCAGCTGCAGAGGATCATAAGCGGGGTATTGAACGATAAACCAGGTCACCAGGCCCATGATCGCAAACGTATTCTTGAGCTTAGCCGGTAACCATTCGAGGGGCAGGAATAACAGGGCAAATAACAGCGGGATGGTATACAGGAGATTGCCAAAACCCGACAGTTCGCCCCAGATATACCCCAGCCCCCAGCCCAACAGCACGGCACTGTAAATCACGGCTACCTTTTGTGAAGGACAGGCCACCACGGGAGCCTCGTCCTCGTGCCTGAGGATCAGGCCAAACCAGCGGAACAGGTAGGCGGTTTCGAGCAGGGCGCCAAACAAGATCAGCACGATCAGTGCAATACGACCTTCGCTCGCGAGCACATGCACGAGCTCCCATTTGGCATAAAATCCGGGAAAGGGCGGCAGGCCAATCAACAGGGCGATAAAACTGACAAAAGCGAAGATTAACATCGGGCGCTTGCGTAGCGCAGTCCAGGCACTGAGTTCACGCGCATTGACCAGACCCGACATCCAGAACAGCCCGGCCTTGGCCACTGCGTGGGCGAGTAAAACACCGCCGGCAATAAAGAAATAGTTTTCACCCAGGATGTCACGCTGGCCGATGATGATCAGTATCAGGCCGATCTGTCCAACCGAGGAATAACCCATCAGCCGACGGTCGTGGGTCTGTGCGAGGGCAAACAGGTTGGCGCCGATAAAACTCAGAATACCGATGCCGGTGGCAAACGGAAGCCAGTTGTCGCCGCCAATGTTCAGAATCTTGTCAACAGCGAACAGGCTTGCAGTAGCCGTGGCGGCCGATAAGATGGCGGAGAATGCCGGGTGTGCGGATTCGTAGATATCGAGAGCCCAGCCATTGGCGGGAAAAGGTTTGAGTTCAATCACCAGCGCAATAAACAGCAGGAAAAAGGCCAGCGGGGACGTCTGGATCAACACATTGGACATGCCTGCCATGCCATCGATATTGAGCGTGCCGGTTACGTGGTAACTGAAAATGATGCCCACGAGTAACAGGATGGAGGCAATCTGCGAAGCCACCAGGTACTTGAAACCGGCTCCCAGTGAGAGCGTGTTATGTGACAGCAATACCAGCCCGGCGGTGGCAATCACGGTGAGTTCGATAAACACAAACAGGTTGAAAATATCGCGGGTCAGCACAATCCCGCACATGGCCATGACAAAAACCAGCAGCACCGCCATGGCGCGTCGGCCCAGGCGGAACAGGGTATCCTTGAGATAGATGCTGGATAATAGCCCGGTCAGCGAAATCATCAGCAGGGCAACTGATTCGTTGAGTCCCATTCTCAGGTTGATTGAAAAAGGCGGTTCACTGCCGGCGGTGAGTATTTCTACCGGGGCGATTTTATCCAGGCTGAATCCCAACAACCAGCTGCTAGACACCCAGCTGACAAAAGCCAATGTCAGCAGAGTGATGACATAGGCGCTGGTACGCCATTCATCACGCAACAGGCCGAGGAAAAAAGCCGCGCCCAGTGGTATCGCAATGAGTAAAATCGGGTCTACCATTTCAATTCCTTGATCGCGGTAATATCAAGACTGCCCTTGAGCGTGAAGAGCTTGTAAGCATAGGCCAGCATCAATGCGGTAATACCGACGCCAATGACGATGGCGGTCAATACCAGGGCCTGGGGCAGGGGGTCGATGATACGCGTTGCGGCTTCAGCGACGGGTACCGCCGTATCCAAAATTGGCGCGGTACGACCGTTAATATAACCAATCCCGACGATCACCAGGTTGACCCCGGTATTGGCCAGGGTAAAAGCGACGATCATGCGCAGGATATTGCTTTGCGTCAGTGCACCGTAGATGCCGATCAAAATGAGCAGGAAACCGCAGGTAAGGGCAATGTATTCCATCAGTTATCCTCGGTTTCGGCCAGCTTGAGCAGCATGGAGCTGAATTCAGCACCGACCTTGAGCCCGATAAAGGCATAAATCACGGGGATGGTTCCGGCAGAAAAAAGTTCGCCGAATTCACCCAGTGGTAACAGCCTGTTATCCAGAAAACCACCAGCAAGAATGATGCCGAGCATACCAACACCGACAAAGACCAGGCCCGAGATGGATTCGAGCCTGGTGATTAACCGGTGACTGAAGCGCTTGACCGGATGGGTCAGCAGCATCAACAAGGTGGCTGATGCGAGGATGGCGCCGCCCTGGAAGCCACCTCCGGGTGTCAGGTGGCCATTGATAAAAATGTAGGCGCCGAACAGCAGGATCAACGGAACCAGTAACTGGGTGCCTATGCTTAACAGTTCACCCGGTTGTGGTCGATCAGCGGGTTTTACGCGGGGCTGGCTTTGATCCCTGGACAACACCAGACCGACGATAGCCGCGGTCAGGAACAGCACCGTGACTTCACCGAGTGTATCCAGTCCGCGATAGGTGACGATAATGGCGGTGATGATATTGGCTGCACCGACCTCAGAGGCGGTGTTTTCGGCATAATAGCGGCCACTCAAGTTGAGCGATTCATCCGGCAGGTATTGCAACAGCAGTTGCAGGAAGATAGCTCCCAGTCCGAGCATGATCAGGAATACGCTGAAACGCTTAATCATGTTTCCTCCGCCGGACCTTGCCCAACACAAAGAAAAACAGGAAAGTGGTCAGGCCACTGCCGATCGCGGCCTCGGTCATGGCCACATCCGGGGCGGCAAGTACCAGGAATTGTACCGAGGCCAGCAGACTGACCAGCCCGGCGGAGAGGATGGCAATGGGAAGGCTTCTCTCACGGTGAATAGCCATCAGCGCGGCAATGATCATGGCGATGCCGAGCAGTATGGTGATGACCAGGAGTATAGCGTTCATGAATTTTCCTCACGGTCTTCTGCCAACTGGTCCAGCGTGGTGAGTTTCGATTTGGTTACATGACTGCGATGGGCGGCATTGGCCAATACCTGGGAAGATAACGGGTTGGTGAATAACAGGAAGACACCGATGAGCAACAGTTTAAAGCCCCAGTCGGGATGGATGAAGGCCGTGCCGATCAAGACCAGCAGAGTACCAAGCGTGGTAGCCTTGGTGCCGGCCTGGATGCGGTTAAATACATCGGGCATGCGCAGTAATCCCAGGCTTCCCAGAAACAGGAAAATCGAGCCTGCAAGTAACAGCAGTGCGCCAATGATGTCTAACAGTTCCGACATGGCTAAAAACCCTTTTCCAGGAATCGTGCGATTACGATGACGCCTAGGAAAGACAGCAAGGCATACACCAGGGCAACATCAAGATAAATACCGCGATTGGCGGCCAAAGCGGTAAAGATGATAGCGGATATGGCGACGATGGTGAGTACATCAAAGGCAACAACCCGGTCGGCGGGAGAAGGCCCCTTGATAAAACGCAACAGGGCCATGACAAAGGCCGCGGCACTGAACAGGGCTGCCACGACAATCAGTATCTCAGCCATACATCACCTCTAGGTAGGATTCAAAACCGGCAATCAGATCGTGGGTATCCTGCTCTTTTGCCGTTTCATCGCGGTACACGCAATGAATATACAGCCATTCACCCTGCATATCGACGGTCAGCGTGCCGGGCGTCAGGGTGATGGAATTAGCCAACATCAACCGACCCATGCGACTCTTGAGGCGGGTTCTGACTCTGACGATAGCGGGTTGGATTGGCAGTGAAGGGGTTATTACAATCTTCGCCATTTTCAGGTTTGAACGTAACAGCTCCCCGAAAAAATAGACGTAATAACGAAAACCTGCCAGGATGGCCGCAGGTGTCAGTCTTAATTCGGTAAAAAAAGACAAGCCCTGATAAAACAATACAGTGATCAGTGCCGATACCACGATACCGGTCACAATGACATCCACTGCCAGTGATCCATTCAATAATAGCCAGAAAAGGAACAGGGTGATGATCAGGATCAGTAGATCGCGTTTTTTGTTGTCAGGAGCAGGCATCAGTGGTTATCAATATTGCAGTATGGATTGATTTTTTCCGTAAAGCTTGGCGGTCAGACAGGTTATTTTCAAAAGGTTACAGTAGTATGAACTTTATACGTAAACTGAAAGATTGAATTGATTTGAATCATTTTATAGTGCGCTATGCCGAAAATTCCATTGTTAGTTAATTTAGAGCAATGAAGTTAAATAATGGTGCAAGGAAGTTTCAAATTGGTGCGGCAAGGATGCATAATGGAGCAATCAAACGATGCGGTTTGCACTGTTTCATGCAAGCTGCCTGCTATCATCGTATAATGTAAATATATACAGCCAGAATTAATCTGTAACCGAGACAGGCATGAGTGAAACCATACAATTAGCCGATAACTTCATAGGGCTGGATGATCGGCATAAACTGGAAAGCTTTGGCGGTCATACCATCAGCCTGGGGCGGGCCACGCGCTGGCACTGGAGTAAGGACGACAAAGGTGGTGATGTGTTCATGATTTACCGTGGCGGGGCGCATGAATTTTTAGCTTGTGAAATTCACCGTGACCGGGTAAAGGATATTTTTTATGCCAAAGATACCGCAGGCCATCAGCTTGCTTCAGGTAATCTTGAGCATGCTTTGGCTGAACTGGAGCGCTACTTTATCCGTATCCATAACGAATCTCCGGATTCGCCTGCATAAGTTCCCGTGCCTGTTATCGGGCTACTGAATAAAAATGAGCCCATCGATCGCATCTTTGTCTACCCGGTAAAGATACGGACCTCTCCCCTAAGTCTGGTTTTTTTCCAACTATACTCCCCTAAGACCTGCTGCCATTGCGCTACAGTCCTGTAGTCACTAATCCATGATTAACACCAGGAAGGATCGAATGAAAGAACAGAAATATCACATTTTTTATCATGACGGTTTAAAGGACGGGGTGTCGTTGGAGCAGGCTTCCCGGGATCTGGCCACGCTGTTAAACATAACACCGGAAAAAACGGCCGCCATGATCAGGGCCACCCATCGGATTATCAAAACAGGACTGACCAGGAAACAGGCCGAGCAATATTTTTCCGCGCTGGACAGGATAGGCATGAAGGTTGAAATTCAGGCTGAGCAGGAGGCCACGGCCGGGCCGGTGTTGGAGCCAGCTTCCAGTTCCGCCAAGAATCAACCTGAAGCCGACGAACCCGCGTCTTCGGCGGTGCCGAAAAAAGAATCCACGCTGCCGGTTGAGGATACAGACCAGGAAACCTATCGTGATTTCCAGGTGCAATTTAATGGCAGGGGTTTTGAGTATTTTAAAATCTGGATCGTCAATATCTTTTTAATCATTATTACGCTGGGCATCTACTCGGCCTGGGCCAAGGTCAGAAACAAGCGCTATTTTTATGGAAACACGCAGATCGATAACAGCAGCTTCCAGTATACGGCGAGCCCCATCACTATTTTAAAAGGCCGTTTGATAGCGGTGGCGATTTTTGTTTTGTTCAGTGTTGTCAGTGAGTTTTTTCCTTTGGCTGGCCTGTTGCTGGCCTTGCTCATTCTGGCCATTTTGCCCTGGGTGGTGGTGCGTTCGCTGGTATTTAATGCACGCAACAGCATGTATCGTAATGTGCGTTTCAATTTTACCGGTTCGGTCTGGGATGCGGTCAAGGCATTCTTGTTGTGGCCGTTACTGATTTTCATCACCCTGGGTTTGGCGACACCTTTAATCTGGTTCAAGCAGAGCCGTTTTTTTGTGACTAACAGTGCCTACGGGACGACAGCTTTCGATTTCCGCGCCAAAATTAGCAACTATTTCAGGATCTTTTTCATGGGTATCGGCGGGTTAATTCTGGCCGTCATTGCATTCGGGGTGCTGGCTGCCATGCTGTTCCCCGATAGTCAAAATGACCCGGCCGCGATTATGGCCATAGGCCCTGTTTTTTCACTGCTGTTGATGCTGGTCTATCTGGGCCTGTTCGGTTATTTCTCTGCAGCCCTGGGAAACCTGTATATGAATTCGACCACGCTTGACCACCATGGTTTTAGCTCCACACTGACGGCGCAGATGATGGCCTGGTTATACGTCAGCAATACCCTGGCGATAGTGCTGAGCCTGGGGTTGATGATTCCCTGGGCCAAGGTGCGCATGGCGCGTTACCGCGCCAGCCGGCTGAAATTCCATGCGGCCGGTTCGCTCGACCGCTATATCAGTGCCGAGCAGAAGCAAGTATCGGCACTGGGTGATCAAATGGGTGAAGTGTTTGATATGGAATTCTCCGTGATATGACAAGGGTAGCGGGCAGCTATTTCAGCGCGGGTAGTTCCATGCGCGAGACTGCCCACCTTTGTGTCGCCAGTGATGGCCAGGTTTTAATCGAGCTGCCTGCCTGCGAAAACAGGGTGGTTGTGCAAGCGGATTCCCTGGCTGATACCGAAATCTCTGCGCGTATGGGCAATACCCCACGATATATCGATTTCCGCAACGGCGATCGTTTTGAAAGCAAGGACAACAATGCCATAGATGCCCTGCTGAAAACCCACCACCAGGGCCTGTTTGAGCGCATGATTCACCACCTGGAAAGTCGTCTGCAACTGGTTTTGGTCATGTCAGCACTGGTGCTGGTTTTTATCTGGGCTGCGGTCAGGTTTGGTATTCCACTGATGGCCGACATAACCGCGCAAACCCTGCCGGTGGAGGTCAGTCAGTATCTAGGGCAGGGCACGCTTGAGCTGCTGGATGAATCCGTGTTTGAGCGTTCACATCTGTCGCCACAACGGCAGCAACAATTAAAGACTCGTTTCCAGCCTTTTCTCAATCAGTATCCAGAATACCGGATCAAGGTGGACTTCAGGCACTCCGAGGAAATAGGGGCCAATGCCGTTGCTTTACCCGGTGGGCAGATCATCTTCACCGACGCCATGGTGGAGTTGGCTCAGAGCGATGACGAACTGGTGGCGATCCTGGCCCATGAGATGGGCCATGTGGTGCATCGGCATCTGCTACGACGGGTATTACAAAGTTCGGGCATCGCGCTGATACTGTTGATGGTGACAGGTGACGTAGCGGCCGCTTCATCACTGGTTGTCGCTATACCGACCATCCTGCTGGAGCTCTCCTATTCGCGCCAGTTTGAAATCGAGGCGGATGATTTTGCCCATGATTTTATGCAAAAGCATAATATCGAACACCATTACTTTGCCGCAATCATGACGCGCCTGATGGCCCTGGATGAGGGTGGTCAGGCATCGACTCAGGATGAGTCTGGGCAAGAGGATGTTTTTCACCGACTCGTGCCCTATTTATCCACCCATCCCATGACCAGGGAGCGCATACGCAAGTTTGAATAAACAAGGTTTTATATTCGATTGTGCAACTTATCATTTATAAGCCGGTCAAAAAAATCACACATTAGCCAGGTATAACCATGAAAAAACAACTCATTTTTGCAGCCTGTTTGCTGTCAGTATTCAGTATTTACGCGGTGGTTGGCGCCGACGACAGGACCGTCAAGACTAGCGCTGACTATGTAAAACCTTCCGATAATGAGCTTAAAAAGCGCCTGACCCCGTTGCAGTATGCAGTCACCCAGAAAGATGATACCGAGCGCCCTTTTAAAAATGAGTACTGGGATGAAAAACGCGATGGAATATACGTGGATATTGTCAGTGGCGAACCGCTGTTTTCATCAACCCATAAATATAAATCCGGTACCGGATGGCCCAGTTTCTACCAGCCACTGGAATTGGCCAATATCCGGGAAAAAACCGATTACCTGTTGATTTATCCACGTACCGAGGTACGCAGTGCCAATGCGGATTCCCATTTGGGTCATGTTTTTAAAGACGGCCCCCAGCCTACCGGGTTACGTTATTGCGTCAATTCGGCCTCGATGAAATTCATACCTAAAGAGGACCTTGAGAAGGCGGGATATGGTAAATACCTTGGACTGTTTGAAAAAAAATAAATGAAAAGAGGTTTCGTGGGGGTTGAAAACTTTTAGGATGTTATAAAACCCGATGCATCTTTTTGGTGCAGATTTCTTCTTTAACGCTATTCTTACTCTCCTCCGCAAGTTTTTGTATACTATCGGTCCCCGATGTTCCGCGCCTGGTCGTATTCCACTGCGATGAATCGGCTAAATACCGTCAATTTCTTCTATTTCCTCATCCTGGGGCGATATTCGGTCTTGACTGAATTTAGTACTTTGCAGACTTATGCTACGATGCGGGGTTTTCAGTAAGTTCTTTCTCATGCCGGGGTATTTCAGGCCTTCCGGTGAGGTTTTTTGAGGTTTTTATAATGAATCAGTCAGGATTGCCTCCTAGACAGGGGTTGTATGACCCTGCCAATGAACACGATGCCTGCGGGGTTGGTTTTGTTGCCAACATCAAGGGTGTCAAGAGTCACGATATCGTTAGCCAGGGGTTGGAGATCCTGGATCGCTTGACCCATCGCGGTGCTGTTGGGGCTGATCCACTTGCCGGTGACGGAGCCGGGATTCTGTTACAGATCCCTCATGAATTCTTCCAGGCGGAAGCCGGTATTGATTTACCCGAGTTCGGTGCCTATGCCGTCGGTATGGTGTTTCTGCCACAGCAAGAGGACTCCCGTCAACAGGCACAAACGCAGATTGCGCATTTTGTAGAAGCAGAGGGGCAGTCAATCCTGGGCTGGCGCGATGTCCCCGTCGATAACAGCGGTCTGGGCAAAAGTGTGTTGCCATCCGAACCGGTTATCCGCCAGGTGTTTGTCGGACGCGGTGCCAACTGCGCAGACCAGGATGCCTTTGAGCGCAAACTGTTTGTTATCCGTAAGCAGATAGAGAATCAGGTTCGAGAATCAGCGCTGAAAGGCAAGGAAACCTTTTATTTTACCTCCATGTCCTCGCGCACCATTACCTACAAGGGCATGCTGCTGGCTGACCAGGTAGGCGATTATTATGCAGATTTGCGCGATGAGCGTGTAGTCTCGGCACTGGCGCTGGTGCACCAGCGTTTTTCCACCAATACTTTCCCTACCTGGGATCTAGCCCATCCGTTCCGCATGATTGCCCACAATGGCGAAATCAATACCTTGCGCGGAAATGTCAACTGGATGGCTGCACGGCGCCATACCATGGCGTCCACCATACTGGGTGAAGACCTGTCCAAGGTGTGGCCCTTGATTCCCGAGGGTCAGTCGGATTCTGCCTGTTTCGACAATGCGCTGGAGCTGCTGGTCGCCGGCGGTTATTCATTGTCCCACGCGATGATGATGCTGATTCCGGAAGCCTGGTCGGGCAACCCGCTGATGGATAAGGACCGCCGCGCGTTTTATGAATACCACGCCGCGCTGATGGAGCCTTGGGATGGTCCTGCCGCCGTCGCGTTTACCGATGGCCGGCAAATCGGCGCCACGCTGGACAGAAATGGTCTGCGTCCGGCGCGTTACCTGGTCACCAGCGACGACCTGATCGTCATGGCCTCGGAAATGGGTGTACTGGATATACCGGAACAGAAGATCGTCAAGAAATGGCGTCTGCAGCCCGGCAAGATGTTCCTGGCTGACCTGGAAAAGGGTTGTATTATCGATGATTCCGAGATTAAAGCCGAGCTGAGTGCCTCACAGCCCTATCAGCAATGGTTAAATCAGACCCAGATTTATCTGGACCAGTTACCCTCCAGCGTGCCGCCGATGGCGCCCGAGGGTGAAACACTGCTGAGAAGCCAGCAGAACTTTGGCTATACCTCCGAAGACCTGAAATTTTTACTGTTACCGATGGTGCTGACGGGCCAGGAAGCGACCGGTTCCATGGGAACCGATACCCCGCCCTCGGTGTTGTCCCTGCGCGCAAAACATTTATCCACCTATTTCAAACAGAACTTCGCCCAGGTGACCAATCCGCCGATCGATCCTATTCGCGAAGAACTGGTGATGTCACTGGTTTCCCTGATCGGGCCGCGCCCCAATCTGCTCGAACTTGATGAAGCGGGTAAACATAAGCGACTGGAAGTCTATCAACCCGTATTGACCAATCAGGACCTGGAACGCATCCGTCATATCGAGACCTATTCGGACGGGGCATTCCGCGTGCGTACACTGCCAACTACCTACCCCGTTGAACAGGGTATTGCGGGTATGGAAGATGCGCTTGAGCAGTTGTGCCATAAGGCTGAAGAAGTGGTGCACGAGGGTTTTAATATCCTGATTTTGTCAGATCGTTCTGTGAATGCCGATAATGTGGCGATTCCGATGTTACTGGCTACCTCTGCGGTGCACCAACACCTGATCCGGAAAGGGCTGCGCACGCTCTCCGGGCTGGTTGTGGAAACCGGCAGTGCGCTTGAAGTACATCATTACGCAACGCTGGCGGGTTATGGCGCGGAAGCGATCAATCCTTACCTGGCTTTCGATACCATCCCCATGCTGAAGGAGCATTTTCCAGAAGACCTGACCATGGAGGAGGCCGAGTCGCGTTATATCAAGGCCATAGGTAAAGGTTTGAAGAAGGTCATGTCGAAGATGGGCATATCAACCTATCAATCCTACTGTGGCGCACAGATTTTCGATGCGGTGGGCCTGTCCTCTGGATTTGTCGACAAGTACTTTACCGGTACGGCCACCATGATCGAGGGCATTGGCCTGGACGAAGTGGCTGAAGAGGCGCTGCGCTGGCATGGCAAAGGTTATGGCAACGCGATGATTTATCAGCAGCATCTGGATGTGGGTGGTGATTATGCCTACCGGCTCAGGGGTGAGGATCATGTGTGGACACCGGATACCATTGCCAAACTGCAACATGCCACCCGCGGCAATGACTGGTCGACTTACGAGGAGTATGCCAGGGCGATCAATGAACAGGATGAGCTGTTGCTGACGCTGCGTGGATTGTTTGAATTTAATTTCGACGCAACCCAGGTTCCGCTCGAAGAAGTTGAACCTGCCAAGGAAATCGTCAAGCGATTTGCCACCGGGGCCATGTCTTTCGGATCCATTTCCTATGAAGCGCATTCCACCCTGGCGGTGGCAATGAATTCCCTGGGCGGCAAGTCCAATACCGGCGAGGGTGGTGAAGAGGTGGAACGTTTTACGCCGCTTGAAGATGGCAGCATGAACCCCAAACGTTCGGCCATCAAGCAGGTGGCTTCCGGTCGTTTCGGGGTGACTACCGAATACCTGGTCAATTCCGACGACATCCAGATCAAGATGGCACAGGGTGCGAAGCCGGGTGAAGGTGGGCAACTGCCCGGTCACAAGGTGAATCAGCAGATTGCGCGGGTTCGTCATTCAACGCCGGGTGTGGGGCTGATTTCACCGCCGCCGCATCATGATATTTATTCGATCGAGGATCTGGCGCAGCTGATCCACGACCTGAAAAACGTACAACCCAAGTCGCGTATCAGCGTCAAGCTGGTTTCCGAGGTGGGCGTGGGTACGGTAGCCGCGGGTGTTTCCAAGGCGCATGCCGATCATGTCACCATCTCCGGTTACGATGGTGGTACCGGTGCCAGCCCGCAGACTTCGATCAAACATGCCGGATCGCCGTGGGAAATCGGTCTGTCCGAAACCCACCAGACGCTGGTGATGAATCGTCTGCGCGGTCGAATTGCGGTACAGGTGGATGGCGGCCTGCGTACCGGCCGGGATGTGGTTGTGGCCGCGCTGTTGGGTGCTGATGAATTCGGTTTTGCCACTGCACCGTTGATTGTTGAAGGTTGCCTGATGATGCGCAAGTGTCACCTCAATACCTGTCCGGTCGGGGTGGCCACGCAGGATCCTGAGCTGCGTCGTCGTTTTACCGGCAAGCCCGAACACGTGGTGAACTATTTCTTCTTCGTTGCCGAAGAGGTACGACGCTTAATGGCGCAACTGGGTTATCGCAAGGTCGATGACATGATTGGCCAGATGGATCGTCTGGATATGCGCAAGGCGGTGGATCATGCCAAGGCCAATGGTCTGGATTACAGCCGTCTGTTGCGTAAACCGCAAGCCCCGGAAGGGGTGAGCATCCATCATGCGGAACAACAGGACCATGGCCTGGACAAGGCGCTGGATCATGAATTGATTCGCCAGGCCCAACCTGCGCTGGAAAACGGCGAAGCGGTGAAGATTGATATCGATATCCATAACTACAACCGCACCTTTGGCACCATGCTGTCGGGTCGCCTGGCCGAGAAATATGGGCATGCGGGGTTACCCGACGATACGGTTTACATCAAGGCCAAGGGTACCGCCGGTCAATCACTCGGCGCCTGGATCAGCAAAGGTGTGACCATCGAGCTGGCGGGTGAAGGTAATGATTATGTGGGCAAAGGCATGTCAGGTGGCCGCCTGGTGATCTACCCACCGGCTGAATCCGCTATCGGACAAGCAGAAAATAACATCATCGTGGGTAACACCGTGATGTACGGGGCGATCAGCGGAGAAAGTTATTTTCGTGGGGTGGCCGGAGAGCGCTTCTGTGTGCGTAATTCGGGCGCCAGTGCCGTCATAGAAGGCGTGGGTGATCACGGTTGTGAATACATGACCGGTGGCATCGTCGTTTGCCTGGGGCCGACCGGGCGCAACTTCGCCGCAGGCATGTCAGGCGGTATCGCCTATGTGCTTGATGAAGCAGGTGATTTTGACCAGCGCTGCAACCTCGCCCAGGTCGAACTGGAGCCCATCGAGAAGGAAGATATTGCTCTTGAGAAACTGGATCATCAGGGTGGCGATCTTGAAACCCATGGGCGGGTGGATGTCAGCCAAGATATGACCCGGTTTGATGAAATCAGACTCAAACAGTTGATTCAGAATCACAAGCATTACACCAACAGTGCAGTAGCCGAAAATATTCTTGCTAACTGGGATGAATACCTTGCCAAATTCGTCAAGGTGATGCCAGTTGAATATCGCCGCGCCCTGAAAGAGTTACAGGCAACTAAACAAGCCGCCACAGAAGTCGCAACAGGAGGCCAATAATCATGGGTAAACCAACAGGTTTCATGGAATACGATCGTCAGGACCGTCTTTACGGACCGGCCGCGGATCGTATCACTCATTACAATGAATTCGTGATTGAATTATCGCCCAGTGAGATGTCACAACAGGCGGCGCGCTGCATGGATTGTGGAATTCCATTCTGCCACAACGGCTGTCCGGTCAATAATATTATCCCCGACTGGAACGACCTGGTGTATCGCGATGATTGGCAGGCGGCCATATCCATGTTGCATTCGACCAATAACTTTCCCGAGTTTACCGGTCGAATCTGCCCTGCGCCTTGTGAAGCGGCCTGTACGCTGAATATTGAGGATGCCCCGGTCACCATTAAAACGATTGAATGTGCCATTGTTGATCGCGCCTGGAATGAAGGCTGGATTCATCCGCAAGTGCCTGAACACAGAACCGGAAAAACCATCGCTGTAGTGGGTTCAGGGCCGGCCGGCATGGCAGCCTCGCAGCAGCTGGCACGTACCGGTCATAACGTGATTCTGTTTGAAAAGGAAGACCAGATAGGTGGTTTGCTGCGTTACGGAATCCCGGATTTTAAACTCAACAAAAAACTGATCGACCGGCGCATGGGGCAGATGCGTAC
>JANTFY010000016.1 GCA_024763185.1 Gammaproteobacteria bacterium
CGCCGCTCACCCACCAGGATGATGGGCACACCCCGACCCTTCAGTGCCTTGTAATCCTTTTTGCCTTTGCTGCTTTTTTCGACGTCATATTCCTCAAACGGGATGTTCTGCTGAGTGAAATAACGCCTGGCTTTTTTACAGTAACCACACCAGGTGGTGCTGTACATCACGACATCGGTGGAAGCGACTCGCTTGCTGATTAACGAAGCGTCGAACTTGAACGGGGATATTTTTGTACTGGTAAAGGAGTTGACCTGCACCCGGACTTTTTGGGTTTTGGCAGTTTCAGGTGGCTTATCGGTGAAATGAATCTTTCCATTTTCATCCACCCAGCGGTAGATTTCGGCATGCGCTGCATTCACCGCGACGCCTAAAACCAGAATCCAGATGATGAATTTTAATCGTGGCACAATTTGACTCCTCATGTTCAAGGAGCATAGCAGACAACATTAACCCGGCAACAAAGTATGTCACATTCAGGGTATCAAGAAATTGTCAGATCAAGGCGCAGCTCACAGGTAATGGTTATTCCCTTGGCTAGAGCTGCAACGCGGAACGGGTGATTTCTTGATACCCCTATCTTATTGTAACTAATGGGTTAGGCCAATACGACATACTTTGTTGCCGGGTTAATACGATCAGTTTTTGATTCGATATTCTGCCGAACGGGCATGAGCGGTCAGGCCTTCCCCGTGCGCCAGCACCGAAGCGACCTTGCCCAGCTCTGAGGCACCCTCAGCCGAACAGCCTATCAGGCTGGAGCGCTTCTGAAAATCATACACACCCAGCGGCGAGGAAAAACGTGCGGTACGCGAGGTAGGTAGTACATGATTAGGGCCTGCGCAGTAATCACCCAGTGCTTCCGCCGTGTATCGACCCATAAAAATGGCCCCGGCATGGCGAATCGATCTAGCCACTTCAGGGGCATTTTCTAGCGATAACTCGAGATGCTCAGGCGCAATGTAATTGGCCACTTCAATCGCTTCTTCGATGTTTTGCACATGAATCAGGGCTCCGCGAGAAACGAGTGAGGAATGTATAATGGCCTTGCGCGGCATCTCTTCGATCAGACGATCGATACTGTAACTGACCTGCTCAAGGAATTGCGCATTGGGCGACACCAGAATGGACTGTGCATCCTCGTCGTGCTCGGCCTGGGAAAAAAGGTCCATGGCAATCCAGTCCGGGTCGGTTTTTCCATCACACACCACCAGTATTTCGGAAGGCCCGGCGACCATGTCGATACCCACGGTCCCAAACACCATGCGCTTGGCCGTGGCCACGTAAATATTGCCCGGCCCGACGATCTTGTCGACCTGGGGGATCGTTTCGGTTCCATAGGCCAGCGCGGCGACGGCCTGCGCACCACCGATAGTGTAAACCCGGTCCACCCCGGACAGATGGGCAGCGGCGAGCACCAGGTCATTGACCACGCCATGTGGCGTGGGCACCACCATGATCAGTTCACTCACCCCGGCCACCTTGGCCGGTATCGCATTCATCAAAACCGATGAAGGATAGGCTGCCTTGCCGCCGGGCACGTACAAACCCGCCTTGTCCAAAGGCGTGACCTGTTGACCGAGGATCGTGCCATCCTCTTCGGTGTATTCCCAGGACGACATTTTCTGTTTTTCGGCATAGCGGCGAATCCGATCAGCGGCTTTGTGCAGGGCCTGCTTCTGTTCACCCGGCAAACCCTCAAAAGCCTGCTGCAGCGTGCTATGAGGCATTTCCAGTTCTGACATATCCTCCACATGAAGGCCGTCAAAGCGGGTAGTCAGATCGAGTACCGCGGCATCACCCTGGGTGCGCACGCTGGACAAAATCTCGGAAACCGTACTGAAGACCTGGTCGTCAGACACCGCTTCCCAGGCCAGTAACTTTTCCATATCCGACCAGAAATGCTCATCCTGACTGCTGAGTTGTTTGATGACGATACTCATGATGAGACCTCAACGGCTTGTTCGATTTTTTCGACGACCTGTTTGATGTCGCGGTTTTTCATTTTTAACGACGCGCGATTAATGATCAGGCGCGAACTGATATCCATGATAAATTCTTTCGGCACCAACCCGTTGGCTTTAAGTGTATTACCCGTATCCACCAGGTCGACAATCATGTCGGCCAGGCCGACAATCGGCGCCAGTTCCATGGAACCGTACAGTTTTATCAGTTCAACCTGGCGTCCAAGTTCCATGAAATACTGCTGGGTAATACGCGTGTACTTGGTAGCCACCTTCAATCGACCGCGCGGCAGGGGTTTGTCCGCAAAACCGGCGGTCATCAATTTGCATGGCGCAATTTTCAGGTCAACCCATTCGTACAGGCCCTCGCCGCCGTGTTCCAGCAGCACATCTTTGCCGGCAATGCCGATATCCGCCGCACCATATTGCACATAGGTGGGCACATCAGCCGAGCGTATCAGTACCAGATTGATGTTTTCATGATTGGTTTTAAAAATAAGTTTTCGACTTTTTTCCAGGTCATCGAGCGGCGTAATACCGGCACGCTCCAGTAACGGCAGGGTTTCTTTCAGAATACGGCCCTTGGCCAGAGCAATAGTGATGAGATCGGACATAATAAATCAGTCTTATTAAATCGGGTGTTTAATCGGTGGTTCGGCGTATACGCGCGCCCAGACAGGCGAGTTTTTCTTCTATATGATCGTAGCCACGGTCGATATGATAGATTCGCTCGACCACGGTTTCACCGGTCGCTACCAGCCCCGCCAGGATCAAACTGGCCGAAGCACGCAGGTCCGTCGCCATGACCGGGGCGGCATTCAGGTTATCCACCCCTTTAATAATGGCCGTGTTGCCTTCCAGGTGGATATCCGCCCCCATGCGCACCATTTCCTGAATATGCATGAAGCGGTTTTCAAACACGGTTTCGGTGACCGAGCCGGTGCCGGAGGCTACTGCATTGAGCGCACAGAACTGTGCCTGCATATCGGTTGGGAAAGCCGGATAGGGGGCCGTACGAATATTCACCGCTTTCGGCTTGCGCCCTTCCATATCCAGTTCGATCCAGTCCTCTCCGGTATCGATAACAGCACCCGCTTCTTCCAGCTTGGCCAATACTGCATCCAGTAATTTTGGCTCGGTATCCTTAACCAGCACCTTGCCGCCGGTAATGGCTGCTGCCACCAGATAGGTACCGGTTTCGATACGATCCGGCAGCACCGTGTAGTCACAGCCGCGCAAGCGTTCAACTCCTTCAATGGTGATGGTATCGGTGCCGGCACCCTGAATGTTACCGCCCATGGCATTGATAAAATCCGCCAGATCAACCACTTCCGGTTCGCGCGCGGCATTCTCCAGAATACTGGTTCCATCCGCCAGGGCAGCGGCCATCATCAGGTTTTCAGTTCCGGTAACCGTGACCTGGTCCATGACGATACGGGCACCCTTCAGTCGATCGGCCCTGGCACGGATATAACCTTCCTCAACCGTGATATCGGCACCCATGGCTTCCAGCCCGGTCAGATGGATATTGACCGGCCGTGCACCAATGGCACAACCACCCGGCAGGCTGACTTCGGCAGAACCGTGACGCGCTAACAGGGGGCCGAGCACCAAGATGGAGGCGCGCATGGTTTTTACCAGATCATAGGGCGCAAAGGTATTTTCGATTGTGCTGGCATCCACCTCGATGCACATTTTTTCACCAATGGTCAACTGCACGCCCATGCGCCCAAGCAATTCCATGGTGGTGGTGACATCGTGCAGATGTGGGATATTGCGCACCCGCACAATGCCATCCGCAAGCAGGGTGGCCGCCATAATCGGCAGCACAGCATTTTTAGAGCCTGCCGCACGCACCATACCGGATATCGGCACGCCACCATTAATTATCAGTTTGTTCATTCGTTCAGTACTGCCTTTCGCTCAAACCGGAAAAACGGCGCATTGTAACAGAACGCTTGTGAATTAGTGAATGTGTGGCGTTATTACGCCAAACCGGCCCACACATGATCAGGTTTCTTCCGTCAACAAACCATCCACCTGGCTTAAGCGCGCGATCTGTAACAGCGCTGCCGGCAGATAAATAAACTTGACGGTCTTGTTGTTTTGACGGGCTTTGCGTTTTAACTCTATCAATAATGCAATGGCCGAACTGTCGACCTTGCTGACCCTGGTAAAATCTATCACCCAGGATGGCAATGCCTTGCACTCGCGTGAAAATTGCTGCAACGCGTCCATGACCGTGGCAGATGTCAGCTCACCCTTGACCTGGATATATTGTTTGCCACTGTCAAAACTGATTTCAATACTCATGGCATATACCGACAGCCCGACTGAACACCTTCATCAGGATTCGCTCTTATTACGCTCGCGCAGGGACTTAATCAAACCATCGATACCATCAGCCTTGATTTTTTTTGCGAAACTGGAGCGATAATTGGTCACCAGGCTGATATTATCGACACTGATATCGTAAACTTTCCAGCCCTCACTCTTTTGATACAGTTCGTAATTCAGTGGAATGGGGAAACCGCCTTTTTGCTCTATTTCGGTACGCACCGTCACCTCGCCCTTGCTTAACAGGCCGCGCATGGGCAAATAAGTGATCGTCTGGTCGTTATACTCCAACAGGGCCTTGCCGTAGGTCCTAACCAGCAGGTGGCGAAATTCCTCTACCAGTTTCGGTTTTTGGCTCTTATTGACCTGGCGCTTATAGCGACCCAAGGCGAGGTCGGTCATGCGGTCAAAATCGAAATGGGGCAATACTTTCTCATCGACCAGAGCATACAGTTTAGAAGGATTCTCCTGGAATTCCGGTTGTTTCTGCTTGATGATAGCCAGCACTTCATCGGCGGTCTGCTGGATTAATTTTTCCGGTTCAGAATCACCCGCCCACAACGGCTGTAAGAATAAACCGGCGACCAGTAGCAATAAAAATTGAGTTTTGGATTTTAATCTCATTGGTAAACTCCGCTTACGCTGTTCAATTTCGACACGTGATTATTGTAATCATTCACTATCTGCAAATACTCGGCATAGGCCACCACATAGACCTGCATCGCAGTCAGAATTTTCTCCGCCTCTTCCAGACCGGCTTCAAAATCCGTGTAGCTGGCAATCATCCAGCGACGCGCCGATTGCGCACTTTGTTTCATAGCCATCATCGCTGCATGTTTTGATTGCACAAGATGGTACTGTTCCGCAACCTGGAACGGAATGCCCTTGCGCACAAAAGAGGCCTTGTGCACCAACGCATCCAGTTCCGCCTGTTGTTGCGCTACCTGCGCCGGTTGCGCATCAGCCTCCCATTGCCAACGCAGGCCAATTAACGGTGATAAGGCCGCTTGATTAAAAGGATCGTAGATATGCGGATTTTCCAGCCGGTCACGATCAGGCGCATAAGATGCGGTACCGGCCACTCCGGCAAATATGACCGGTTTTTGGCTGGCACGCTTGGCTTCTACCAGCGCCCGGCGCGCACTCAAACCGGCCTCGACCTGTTTGAATTCGGCCCGGTTTTCCAGCGCTATCTGAACCCATTCCTCCAGCGACTGATCGGGTAAGGCAACCGGGCGCAGGCGGGAATCCTTAAGTTCCAGTTGATCCGAATTTTCCAGGCCAATGAGTAACTTGAGGCCTTCCAGAGCGATATTTTCTATGCCACTGGCATCGGCCTGATAACGTTCCACCAGCCCCAGTCCGGCTTGCAGCGCATATTGATCAGCCAGCTTGGCCGAACCACTGCCCTGCTCCAGCCACTCGGTTACCAATTCCAGCGCCGAACTCAGTCTCTTATGCGTATCCTCAAGAAAATAACGGCTGTCACGTGCCGTCAGGTAACCGTAGTAAGCCTGCACCACCTGCAATTTAATCATTTCCTTTTGCAGCGTGATATCTTCCTGTTTGATCTTGATATTCTGTTGCGCCGCTTTCTGGTAATTTTCCAGTTGACCAAAGGTCGTTAACGGTTTGATGATGCTAAAGTTAAAGGTGGTCCACAGCGACAGTCCATCATCAAAATCATAGGCATCGTCACGTGGCTCACAATTCTGACTGCAATTGTCCTGACCACCCTCATAAAAACCACCATCCACGCCTGTAGTCAGTGCCAGATAGGCATCAATGCTATAGCGCAACCCGCCCTTACCTTCAGCTTCCTGCAACAGGGCTTCAGCTTTTCGTACAAAGGCTCGCTTTTCTTCAATGCGGGGATCAGCCGCCAGCGCTTTTTCGATAGCCTGGTCAAGATTGACTGAGGTAACCGAAGCCCAGTTTACGGGCATTGACAGCATCAAACATAGCGACAGAATGATTTTTTTAAAAAGGCGCATCTTTTTCTTCCGAAGCCTTGCTAAACAGGAATTGTCCTATCAGTTGTTCCAACACCATGGCCGACTGGGTAAGGCGTATTTCCGACTGGTTTTCCAGCAGTTTTTCATCTCCACCAGGCTCCAGGGCCACGTACTGTTCACCCAACAGGCCCGAGGTAAAGATACTGGCAATGGTATCACGCGGAAACTGGCTGTATTTTTCCTCCACCTGCATGGTTACCACGGCTTCAAACGTGGATGAGTCATAGTCGATTTCCTTGACCTGGCCCACCTTGACGCCCGATACCTTGACGGCGGATTTAACCCTCAGCCCGCCAATATTATCGAAACGGGCGCTGACCTCGTAAAAACCATCGCTGCTCAGGCTACTCAGGTTACTTGCCTGCATGGCCAGCATAAACAGTGCCGCCAGCCCGGCTCCGACAAAGATACCGACACTTAATTCAATGCTTTTAAACATGCCTTTTCCTCAATTGAACATAATTGCAGTTAATACGAAATCCATCCCCAGCACGGCCAGCGATGAATGCACCACGGTTCGCGTGGTCGCAGAAGCCACGCCTTCCGAAGTCGGTACACAGTCATAACCTTCAAACACGGCTATCCAGCTGACAATAAACCCGAATACAATACTCTTAATGACGCCATTGAGGACATCATCATAAAAGTCGACCTTGGCCTGGATCTGCGACCAGAAGGCCCCCGAATCAACACCCAGCAGGTCAACGCCCACCATGTAACCACCGAGTATGCCCACGGCGCTGAAAATGGCAGCCAATAACGGCAGTGACAGAAAACCGGCCAGAAAGCGTGGAGCAATAATACGCTCAATCGGGTCAACCGCCATCATTTCCAGACCGGACAACTGCTCGGTGGCTTTCATCAAACCGATTTCGGCAGTCAGGGCCGACCCTGCCCGACCGGCAAATAGCAGCGCGGCCACGACTGGACCCAGTTCACGCACCAGCGATAGGTCAACCAGCAGACCCAGCGTATCCTCGGCACCAAAGGTAGTCAGGGTATAGTGCAGTTGTAACGCCAACACCATGCCGACAAAAAGACCTGCTACCAGGATAATCAGCAGGGTCTGAACCCCTACTGAATAGACCTGCCTGATGACCAGGTTAAAACGTAAAAACAGCTGCGGAATTCCTGCCAGAATTTTTATTAAAAACAGTGAACCGCGCCCGAGACGGGTCAACATATTGATCAATGCTTTCATTTTGGTGCCTGCATCAACTGCTTTTCGATACTGTCTCCAGGATAGTGAAAGGGCACAGGCCCGTCTGCCTTTCCATCCACGAACTGGCGTACCCATTCAGACTGCGATTGCAGGATTTCGTCGCGGCTGCCTTCCGCAATCACCTTGCCTTCCGATAAAATGATGACTTCATCGGCTATCGACAGGGTTTCTTCCACATCGTGCGACACCAGGATGCTGGTGAGTTTGAGCGCATGATTGGTGTCTTGTATCAACTTGACCAGTACGCCCAGAGAAATGGGGTCCTGCCCGGTAAAAGGTTCATCGTACATGATCATCATCGGATCCAGTGCCAGTGCCCGGGCCAAGGCCACGCGACGCGCCATACCACCGGACAATTCGGCCGGCATCAGTTTGTGAGCAGTACTCAGGCCCACGGCCTGCAGCTTGATCAACACCATGCTGCGAATCATCGACTCACTCAGGTTGGTATGTTCACGCAACGGATAGGCAATATTGTCGAACACGTTCAGATCGGTGAGTAAAGCGCCGGACTGAAACAACATGCCCATTTTCTTGCGCAGTTTGTACAGGTCGGCACGTTTCAATTGATGCACATTCTGGCCATCAACCTGGATTTCACCCTGATCCGGTTTCAACTGACCACCTATCAACTTGAGCAGGGTGGTTTTACCGGTACCACTGGGCCCCATCACCGCCGTAATACGACCAGCCTTAATATCCATATTAACGCCAGCAAATATTTTCTTGTGGGCGCGAGTGAAATGCAGGTCACGAATTTGTATTAATGTATCAGGCATAGCGGTTGATTGGAAAAGAGTGGCGAGTCTACCAATATCGCCGGTTTAACTCCATTGGATTTAGATCACAATTAAAGCCCGGTCTGTCAATGCCCCATCAACTCAACCAGGGTACGGCATTCGCTCAACATGGAATAGGAGGTGGAGGCTGCATCCAGCCACAGTGTTAAATCCTGGCTTGGATGATCCGCTTTGATTTGCAACAGCCATTGTTCGATCCACGACCGGCATTGGCGGATATCATCTGGAGCGGGCAGCAAGGCTATGAGTGAATTGTCTTTTTCCGATACAGGCGTCCATAAATCCTCGACATCGATCAAGCGGATGTTTGCTCCCATACCCGATTGTGCAACTGGAGATAGCAGGGATTCATGATGCGCGAAAGAGTGATACATCGAATGTTCCAGCAACAGGCCACTGATGCTAACCCCTGTCTGTTGCTGCAACTGTTTCACTAAATCCACCTGGTCTAAGCGCTCAAGCCGAAAAAACAGCTCAAATTTATCATCCAGATCCTCAACCCACTGCTGCAGCAGGGTTAGCGGTGCCTGTATGGCCGACAGGTTTATGCAGGCCGTCTCAAATTCATTGCTGTAATAATCCAACTCCCAGGCCCGCGGTAAATCGTCCGGGTAAAACCCACCGGCCGACATGAAACGGGACCAGTCACAAACACCGACCTTAATAGTATGACTCATAAGTAAATATTGAAATAATAATGCAGAATCGTTAGTGTTCGCACCCTTGAATAACAACCACAGATTATTATGGCAGAACTCACGGACCAGCACAGCTTCACCTATGAGCAATTGATAGATTGCGGCAATGGCAAGATTTTTGGTGAAGGCAACGCCCTGCTGCCATTACCCCCCATGCTGATGTTTGATCGCATAACCCGCATCACCGAGGATGGCGGTGACTATGACAAGGGTTACATTGAAGCCGAGCTGGATATCAAGCCCGACCTGTGGTTTTTCGACTGCCATTTTAAAACCGATCCAGTCATGCCGGGTTGCCTGGGGCTGGATGCCATGTGGCAGCTGGTGGGTTTTTACCTGGGCTGGAAAGGTGGTCCTGGCCACGGCCGCGCCCTGGGGTCCGGTGAGGTGAAATTCTTTGGTCAGGTTTTACCCAATGCCAAAAAGGTAACCTACAAGATCCATATCAAACGCCTGATCATGCGAAAACTGGTCATGGGTATCGCGGACGCCACCATGGAAGTCGATGGTCGAGAAATCTACGGCGCCAAGGATCTGCGCGTTGGTTTATTCACTTCTACAGACGATTTTTAATGCATGGCCCTGTCAATAATTGCCATTATCTGCGGGTTAGCCTTACTGGTCTGGAGCGCTGACCGTTTTGTCGAGGGTGCCTCGGCAATGGCTTACAACCTCGGTGTTTCCACCCTGGTTATAGGTATCACGATTATCGGTTTTGGCACCTCGGCACCTGAAATACTGATCTCCATATTCTCGGTTTTTGACGACACCCCCAACCTGGCCATAGGTAATGCACTGGGTTCAAACATCGCCAATATCGGCCTGATCCTCGGATTTACCGCCCTGATAGTCCCCTTGACCTTTGCTTCCAAGCTGTTAAGGCAGGAGTTTCCCATATTGATATTTGCCTCTATCGTGCTGGCCTGGGTTTTATGGGACACACAATTGGGATTTATCGACGGATTGATTCTAATCATACTGTTATCTGCTGCGTTGACCTACCTGGTTCGTTTCAGTAAAACCAACGAGGATGACCCGATATCATCGGAACTGGAACAGGAGATACCGCATGACATGAGCACACTCAAGGCCATGGTATGGACACTGCTGGGTTTGCTGGTTCTGATAGGCAGTTCAAAAATGCTGGTCTGGGGCGCAGTCAATATCGCCACCATGCTCGGGGTGAGTGAACTGATCATTGGCCTGACCGTCGTTGCCCTGGGCACCTCCCTGCCTGAACTGGCCGCCGCCGTCGCGGGTGCGCGCAAAGGTGAACCGGACATGGTGATGGGCAATGTGATCGGCTCGAACCTGTTTAATTCACTGGCAGTCATCGGTTTGCCCGCTTTGATGACCCAGTTTTCCGTATCCCCCAGCGCGATTTCACGCGACCTGATGGTCACCCTGTTTTTTACGGTATTACTGTTTGCAATGGCCCACCTGCCGCGCAACAGTTGCTGTCATATAACACGCGGCAAGGGTTTTGTATTACTCGCAGGTTTTGTGCTTTACCAAAGCCTTTTGTATTATCAGGTGACCATAAAATAACAACTCACCATGACAGAACACTCATTCCAGCAACTGGGTAAAGCCGTTCTCAAAACTGAGGCCGAAGCAATTGAAGTACTGATTGACCGCATTGATCAGAAGTTTCATCAGGCCTGCGAACTGGTTCTTGCCTGCAAGGGCCGAATCGTTGTCACCGGCATGGGCAAATCCGGCCATATCGGCAACAAGATTGCCGCCACCCTGGCCAGTACCGGCACCCCGGCTTTTTTCATGCACCCCGGTGAGGCCAGTCATGGCGACCTGGGCATGATCACCGAGCAAGACCTGGTCATTGCACTGTCCAATTCCGGTGAAACCGCAGAAATCACCACCTTGCTACCCCTGCTCAAACGCCTGCAGGTTCCGCTGATCTCAATGACCGGCAATGAATCTTCGACCCTGGCCGAGATAGCCGACATCAACCTCAATATCGCGGTCGAAAAAGAGGCCTGCCCGCTCGGGTTGGCACCCACCTCAAGTACCACGGCATCCCTGGCGATGGGGGATGCGCTGGCGGTTTCGGTACTGGAAGCACGAGGTTTCACCGAAGAGGATTTTGCCCGTTCTCACCCGGGTGGCAGCCTGGGCCGACGCTTATTGCTGCGCGTACGGGATATCATGCACACCGGCGAACAGATTCCGGTGGTGGATATTGAAGCGAGCCTGAAACAGGCCTTGCTGGAAATCAGTAACAAAGGCCTGGGCATGACAGCCATCAGCGATGGTAATCGCCATCTTGCTGGCATCTACACCGATGGCGACCTGCGCCGAACGCTGGATATGCTCAGTGATATCGATAGTGCCCGGGTGCGCGATCACATGACCACGGGCTGCGTCACCATTCAGGCCGATCAAATAGCCAGCGATGCACTGACCCTGATGGACAGCCATCGTATCAATGCCCTGGTCGTCACCGATGAACAGGGTTTCATTCAGGGTGCATTAAACATGCATGACTTATTAAGAGCCGGTATCGTATAAATCTCATGGGTCGATTGTGCCCAGAACAAAATTGATCCATTATTTTATCTTCGTGTTCTACGCGCGCTTCGTGGTAAATTGTTC
Source organism: Gammaproteobacteria bacterium (assembly GCA_024763185.1). Taxonomy (GTDB): domain Bacteria; phylum Pseudomonadota; class Gammaproteobacteria; genus JACNJF01. Next base: position 11,650 of record JANTFY010000016.1, read on the forward strand.
TAACTTCATAAAGTAATCACTTAAAAAATGGACAGCATCATCAATCTGGCAAAAAACATCAAACTGATTATCTTCGATATTGATGGCGTACTTACCCACGGCACGCTGTACATCGGGGATGGCGGCGAGGAATACAAGGCCTTCAACTCCAAAGACGGCCACGGTTTAAGAATGTTGACGGAATGCGGTCTGCAGGCAGCCATTATCACGGGACGCAAATCCAACGTGGTAAAACACCGCATGCAGGAACTGGGCATAGACACGGTGTTTCAGGGTTACCGAGACAAACGTCCAGCTTTCAAGGAGTTACTGGAAAAAACCGGGCTGCAACCCGAGCAGATTGCCTACATGGGCGATGATGTGGTTGATTTGCCGGTCATGACCCAGGTCGGCATGGCCATCGCGGTACAGGATGCCCACCCCTTTGTGTTGCAACATGCCGATTATGTGACCGAAAAAGGCGGAGGTAACGGCGCTGCCCGAGAAGCCATAGAAACCATCCTGCAGGCCCAGGGGTTGTTACAGGATAAGCTGGACAGTTACCTCCAATGAGACTGTTCCATGTGCTACTGATGATTATCGGTATGATCAGCGCCGTTACCGTTGGCTGGTTTTATGATAATCGCCCCATCCTGACCCGGGTCAGCACCTTACAGGTACCGGATAATATCGACTATTACCTGTCCGCGGTAAAATACCGCTCACTTGATGAGCTGGGAAAAACCCGATACCAGCTGCAATCGCCCTATCTTGAACACTATATTCGCGAGGACCGCAGCCTCATTACTCACCCCGACATCCATTATTTTATCGATACCGGTCCCTGGCATATTCGTGCCCAACAGGGGGAACTGCTGCACAAGACGGATCAAATCACCCTGACCGAGCAGGTCAGCCTGCAACGCATCGATGCGCAGGATCCCATGCAACTGCAATCGGACCGGGTCGAATTCAACCCGCAATCCGATACCATCCATATCCCGAATGCGTTAACGGTCAAAACCGATGAATTAAACCTGCAGGCCGATTCCGCCCTGATGAACATGAAACACAAACGCCATCAATTTAACCGGGTAAAGTCCATCTACCGGCGGGGAGATCAGCATGTCACCAGCTAAATGGCCAGTCCTGCTGTTGTTTTTGCTCATGCCTGCCGCAGTTATGGCACTGAGCAGCGATTCCGAGCAACCCATCAGCATGGAAGCGGATAACCTGGAAATCGATGAAAATCGCCAGGTCAGCATTTATCAGGGCCATGTCAAGATGCGCCAGGGCAGCCTGCATATACAGGCGGACAAGATAATTCTGCATTTCGACGCGCATAATAATCTGCAGTGGCTTGAAATCAGCGGGCAGCCTGCCACCTTTAACCAGCTTAATGATCAACAGCAAACCGTATCCGGTTCGGCCCTGACCATTCACTACCATGATAGCGACTCAGTCATGAAATTGATGGGCCAGGCGCGCTACCAGAGTCACCTGGACACACTCGAAAGCGAAACCATAACCCTGAACACCAAAACCAATGCCTTGCAGGCAGGTGATCAGAATGGAAAGGAACGTGTCAAAATGCTAATCCAGCCGAGCAAACCACCCAGCGCTGATGAATGAACTGATCGCCACCAACCTGGCAAAACAATATAAGGGCCGCAGTGTAGTCAAATCCGTCAGCCTCAAGGTGAAAGGCGGCCAGATTGTCGGACTGCTGGGACCCAATGGTGCCGGTAAAACCACCTGTTTTTACATGATCGTCGGTCTGATCAACAGCGACCAGGGCCGCATCACCCTGAACCAGATGGATATCACTGCCCTGCCGATGCACCAGCGTGCCCAGCAGGGACTCAGCTATCTGCCCCAGGAAGCCTCGGTATTCCGTGGGCTCACTGTTGAACAGAATATCCTTGCTATTTTGCAGCTGCGCAAGGACCTGGACAAGGCGCATCAACAGGATTTACTCGAACAATTGCTGGAAGACTTCCAGATACAACATATTCGCCACAGCCCCGGCATCGCCCTATCCGGCGGAGAGAGAAGACGGGTAGAAATAGCCAGGGCGCTGGCTAACCACCCCCTTTTTGTATTACTCGACGAACCCTTTGCCGGTGTGGACCCCATTTCCGTCATCGATATCCAGAACATGATACGCCACTTGTCCGAAAGAGGTATTGGAATATTGATTACCGACCATAATGTAAGAGAAACATTGGGTATCTGTGACCATGCCTACGTGATGGGTGAAGGCGGTATTCTGGCTGAAGGTGACTCTGATCATATTCTGGCCAATAAAATCGTCAGAAAGATTTACTTGGGTGAGGCTTTTAAGCTATAAATAATTTATGCGCAGAATAACAAAACTAATGTCTAGAGATCTGCAGGCCAACGCGCTTACATGAAGCAAAGTCTACAATTAAAGATTGGTCAAAGCCTGACCATGACCCCTCAGTTGCAGCAGGCCATCAAACTGCTTCAACTCTCGTCATTAGAGTTACAGAGCGAAATTCAGCAAACCCTGGATAGCAACCCGTTGCTGGAACAGGAAGACAACCTGTCCGAAATCCAGCTCAAGGAAAAATCACCCGATCGTGATGCCGAGGATATTACCGAGGTTAAAACCTCTTCCGACACGCTCACCGAAAACCGTGCCGAACAGACCCTGCCGGAAGACCTGGGCATCGATACCGGCTGGGATGATATCTATGACCTGGCCCCCACCGCCGCCGTCAGCCAAACCCATAATGCGTCCGGCGAAGATTTCAATGAGCTGTTTGAAAACCAGGCCAAACCCGCGGATGCCCTTTACGAACACCTGATCTGGCAACTGGAATGCGCCCATCTCACCGAAACCGACCAACAGATTGGCCTGGCCATCATCGATGGCATCGATGACCGCGGTTACCTGACGGAAAGCCTGCAGGACATCCATCAGGGTTTATTAACCCAGAACAGCGAGATTGAAATGGATGAAATCGAAGCCATGCTGCATTTCATCCAGCATTTCGACCCCATCGGTGTCGGGGCACGCAGCCCTGCGGAATGCATGGCCATTCAACTACGGCAATACGATGATTCCACGCCTTACTTGAACAAGGCCCTGGCACTGGTGGAACGTTACCTGGATTACCTCGCCAGTAACGATTACGCCATCCTTAAGCGGCGCCTGCAGGCCAGCGATGCCGAACTGACCGAAATCGTCAAACTGATTCAAACCACCAATCCCCACCCCGGTGAACTGGTCAGTAAGAATCATGCCGAGTACATCACGCCCGATGTTTACGTGTCGCGTTTAAACGGTCACTGGACGGTCAAGATCAATCGTGAAAGCGCGCCCAAATTACGCATTAATAACACCTATGCCAACCTGGTCAAACGCGGTGATAACAGCGCCCAGAATAATTACCTGAGAGATCACCTGCAGGAAGCGCGCTGGTTTATCAAAAGCCTGCAAAGCCGAAATGACACACTGTTACGTGTCGCCAAGGCCATCGTGGATCGCCAGCAGGGCTTCCTCGAACACGGTGAAGAAGCCATGAAACCCATGGTACTGCGCGATATCGCTGAAGAACTGGAAATGCACGAATCCACCATATCGCGCGTGACCACGGCAAAATACATGCACACCCCGCGTGGCGTGTTCGAATTCAAATATTTTTTCTCCAGCCATGTCGGCACGGCCGATGGCGGAGAATGTTCGGCAACCGCAATCCGTGCCATTATCAAAAAGCTGATTGCGGCTGAAAATCCGAACAAACCCTTAAGTGACAACAAAATTGCGGCTGTATTGGATGAGCAGGGTATTAACGTGGCCAGACGCACGATTGCAAAATATCGCGAAGCCATGAATATTCCGCCATCCAATGAGCGTAAACGTCTCTTTTAGAGATTCCGGCCAGTGCTTGAAACACGGCCCTAACCACTCATATTCAGTTATGAGTTTTGAGTAACCCTATGGAGGTAACTAATGCAAGTAAGTCTAAGCGGACACCACGTAGAAATCACCGATTCGCTGCGCAGTTATGTCAATGAAAAAATCGAACGCCTTGACCGGCATTTTGACCAGGCATTGGATATTCACGTCATTTTAACGGTCGAAAAACTCAGGCATAAGGCGGAAGCAACCATGCATATCAGCGGAGGAAATCTATATGCAGACGACGTACAGGAAGACATGTATGCCGCCATTGACGGCCTGATCGACAAACTGGACCGCCAGGGCAAAAAGCATAAAGAAAAAATGAAAAGCCATCGCTCTAAAGGGGCCATCCCTGAAGCGGTCTGACGCTTAAACCGGGAGGAGCCTTCCTCCCGGTTTTTTGACACTTGCAAGTCATACTATTTAGATTAATATGCGCGCATTTCTGCATTAACCGTTACAAGATCATGTCCATAACCTCATTGCTGGCAACAGATCAGATTTTTACCAAAGCGGACATCTCAAGCAAAAAAAAACTGCTTGAATACGTGGCCGAAAAAGCCGCCGATGAACTCGCGCTACCGCAACAGGCCATCTTCAATAAATTGCTGGAACGCGAACGACTGGGCAGTACCGGACTAGGCCAGGGATTTGCAGTGCCTCATGCCCGTCTGGATAACCTGACCAGGGCCCACGCCTGTTTTGTCAAACTCGACGAGGCAGTGAACTACGATGCCATGGACCAACAGCCGGTCGACCTGTTTTTTGTATTATTCATCCCCGAGGCATCCACCGAAGAACATTTGCAGATACTGGCATCCCTCGCCAGAATTTTCAGTCAGCCGGAGGTATCACAAAAAATCCGTGAAACCCAGTCCGCCGAAGACATAATTCGGCTTATTGAGCAGGCCGAAGCAGGCAGCTGATCTGACCCGGGGCCAGTTTATCCGATGCAATCAAACCTGACTGTCCACGAGTTTCACCAACGTTTTCAGAAACGATTGCAACTGTCCTTTGCTTCCGGCCAGGTCGGGCTTGACCGTCAAATTCAGTTATCCACCAGTGACGACGACAGCTACGAAGCAGTGGACTACCTGAACATTATCCGACCTTCCAGCGTTATCGTGATCGGCAAACGCGAGTCCGCCTACCTGGTCACATTGAAACTGGATAAACAAAAGCAACTGTTTGACAACCTGTTCAACGGGCCGGTGAGTACGTTGATATTAAGCCGGGACGCAAACCTGTCCGAAGATTCGATCAGATACTGCGCACGCGCCTCTGTCTCGGTACTACGCTCCGAAATGCAGGATGCGGACTTACTCGGCAATCTGCGTTACTTCCTCAATCAATCGCTGGCGGAAAAAACCACCGAACACGGCGTCTACCTCGAGGTACACAGCATCGGTACCTTTATTACCGGGGAGAGCGGAGTGGGTAAAAGTGAACTGGCACTCTCCCTGATCTCGCGCGGACATCGCCTGATAGCCGATGACATTGCCGAATTCGCGCGCATTGCACCGGGTGTCATCGATGGTATTCATCCCGGCATGACCAACGATTTCATGGAAGTTCGCGGACTGGGTATTTTGAATATTCGCGCCATGTTCGGCGCCAACGCACTTAAAAGAAACAAAACCCTGCGTTTGATCGTCAACATGGTGGAGTTCACATCCGAAAACAGCCACCAGTTTGACCGCCTCGGCAGTGCACACGAAACACGCAGTATACTGGGCGTGGAGATACCCGAACTGACCCTGCCCGTGGCACCGGGTCGTAACCTGGCTATTCTGGTCGAGGCCGCTGCGCGTAACCACCTGTTGCAACTGAACGGCTATCATGCGTCGGATGATTTTATCGAGCAGCAACGCCGTGCCATCCAGGCCAATAGCCTGAAAAAAGAGATCACAAAAACATGAAACTGGTCATCGTAAGCGGCCTGTCCGGCTCCGGTAAAACAATCGCTTTGCACACCCTGGAAGATGCCGGTTATTTCTGTGTCGACAATCTGCCGATAGGCCTGTTGACCGACTTCATAACCACCATGCAAAACAACAAACCCGCACTGTATGACTTGATTGCCGTGGCGGTTGACGCGCGCTGCGATATTGGTGATATAGAACACTTTGACCACATTATCAAAGAAATCAAGGCGCATGACGTTGAGGTTGAAATCCTGTTTCTAACCTCAAAAGTCGACAAACTGATCACCCGGTTTAATGAAACCCGACGCAAACATCCCCTGTCGCGCAAGGGCCTGCCACTGGTGGAAGCCATTCATCTGGAACGCAGCATCCTTAAAAACATTTCCTCCAATGCCGACCTGACCATTGATACGTCCGAGCTTAATGTACACGAATTGAGACATGTCATTCACAGTCGATTATTAAATGGTTCGAAGGATACGATGGCGATTTTGATTCAATCCTTCGGTTTTAAACATGGCCTGCCGGCTGATACCGACTTTATGTTTGATGTTCGCTGCCTGCCCAATCCCCACTGGGAAGCGCAACTCAGGCCGTTTAGTGGTAAAGACCAGCCGGTTATCGATTACCTGGAAGGTTTTTCCGAGGTAAAAGAGATGGAAAATTCTATACTTCAATTCATGAACCACTGGATTCCCTGTTTTGAAAAAGAAGGCCGCAGTTATATGACGGTATCCATTGGCTGTACCGGGGGACAACATCGCTCGGTCTACCTGGCGCAGAAAATTACTGCCCATTTGCAGGAACACAGGGATAATGTTTCGCTCAGGCACCGGGAATGCGGTTAGCAGCTGTTATCGGGATAGTCATGGTCGGTATACTCATTATCACTCACAACCATATCGGGGTAGAGATTCTAAAAACAGCCGAAACCATCATCGGTAAAACCCTGCCCAGAGTTCACACGGTCTCGATTCCGGGTGATCTCAGTGCCGATAAACTGGGCTATTATGCCGACCAGATCAAACTGGATATCGATAAACTGGAACAGGGTAACGGGGTCTTGATCCTCACCGACATGATCGGTGCCACACCGCATAATCTGGCCAATTATTTTGCCGAAGACCATCATGTCAAAATCGTTTCCGGCATTAACTTACCCATGTTGATCAGGGTCATTAACTATGCCGACCGCCCCTTGGAGTTGCTGGCTAAAATCGGTATAGTCGGTGCCAACAAGGGCATTACCAAAGAAATCGATTTATAATCCCACTCACCATGATCACGACTGAGCTGACTATTATCAATAAACTCGGCCTGCATGCCCGCGCCGCTTCCAAACTGGTAAACCTGGCTTCACAGTTTGCCAGTTCAGTAGACCTGGAAAATAAAGGTAACAGGGTGAATGCGAAAAGCATCATGGGCGTCATGATGCTGGCTGCCAGCAAAGGTACCGAAATCACTTTACACGTGGAAGGTGAAGATGAACAGGCATGCAGCCAGGCTATTATCGAGCTCATCAACAATCGTTTTGATGAAGCCGAATAAAACCCCACCTCTCTGCATTCTTTAAACCAGCCGTGCCCAGATTACCAGCGCCTATGCAGGGGTTTGGTAACTTTGCTAAACTTGCAATGTTTTTCTTGCCCATGCACTTGCAATGTCTGAACAATCCTCAGAACAACTGACCGAACAACTCAGACAGGACATTTCCCTCGCCCTGGAAGCTTCGGATACCCAGGCCATAGCGCAGTTACTGGAAGAAATCAATGTTGCCCAGATTGCCGATGTTTTGGAATCCATTCCCTCCTCGCAAAGGGAATTAATCTGGCCACTGGTTTACCGTGAAAATATCGGACCCGTTCTACTCGAAACCGGTGATGAAGTTCGCCTGCAGAAACTTGATTCTCTGGATAGCCAGGAAATTGCAGACATCATAGACACCCTGCCTGACGTGGATGACCAGGCTGATTTAATCCTCGATCTACCCACCCAGAAACTGGTCAACGTGTTATACATTCTGGATAAGCAGAAACGCGAAAAACTGCAATCACTGCTCTCCTATCCGGAAGATACGGCCGGCGGCCTGATGGACCTGGACCCGGTAACCATTCGCGCCGATGTCACTCTGGATGTGGTATTACGCTACCTGCGCATACGCGGTGAAATACCCAAACATACCGACCAGCTTTTTGTCACCAATCGTTATGATGTCTACCAGGGCGTGTTATCGCTAAACCAGCTGCTCACTACGGATACCGAAACCCGCGTCAAAGACATCATGAATACGGATATCCTGCCCCTGAATGCCAACCTGGAAGATGACGAGGTGGCCCGTATTTTTGAGGATAACGACCTGATCAGTGCAGCAGTGGTGGATGATAGCGGCAAGCTGCTGGGGCGTATCACCGTGGATGACGTGGTGGATGTTATTCGTGAAGAAGGTGACAACTCGGTATTAAGCATGGCCGGCCTGCATGAGGATGAAGACCTGTTTTCGCCGATCTGGTCAAGTACCCGGCGACGTGCCGTATGGCTGGGTTTTAACCTGTTAACCGCATTTCTGGCCGCTGCCGTCATCGGCCTGTTTGAAGCCACTTTGGATAAAATTGTCGCACTGGCGATTTTATTGACCATCGTGCCCAGTATGGGTGGCATTGCCGGTTCTCAAACCCTGACCCTGGTCATTCGTGGCCTGGCACTGGGCCAGTTGGGCACCTCCAACTTTAACAGCCTGGTCAAGAAGGAAATCTCCGTCGGATTACTCAATGGTTTGCTTTGGGCCATGGTGGTGGCAGCTTTTACCATCATCTGGTTTCAGGACTTTCAGATCGCCAGCATCATTGCCATCGCGCTCATAGTCAACCTGGTTGCCGGCGCCTTCGCCGGCGCTCTCATTCCCGTTCTGTTAAAACGCATCGGCATCGATCCTGCCCTGGCCGGCAGTGTAGTACTGACCACGTTTACGGATGTCATCGGCATCCTGGTCTTTCTCGGCCTGGCCACTGTTATCATGATGTGAGCATTGCTTTTCGCCTTAACAGGCTTCTCCCGTTTTATTACCGCAACTCAACAGATTCCTGATTGTAATGAATTAACTTCTATCAATTTCTATTGACATTTT
>JANTFY010000017.1 GCA_024763185.1 Gammaproteobacteria bacterium
GACCAGCGCATTACGATGTATGCGGTAAAAGGAATTCGCAAACTCCTGTTCCAGCGACTTTAACGGTTCCTCTATCAAAACCTCACCACCTTCGTGCCTGACCGTGACGTATTTTTGCTCGGCATGAAAATAATAGATATCTTCCAGCGCAAGCAGTACCAGGTTGCCACGCACGCGTGCGCAAATGTGTTTTCTGACATCCTGACCGGAAACCTCGTCCAGCTTGTCACGCATCTGCGCCTTGTTGGTTCGTGAGCAGGATTCCAGGGCCTGTTGCAGACGTTCAGGCTTGACCGGTTTTAACAGATAATCGATGGCATGTGCTTCAAAAGCCTCCAGCGCATGATCTGAAAATGCCGTGGTGAAAACAATGGCCGGGGGCTGTTCTTTCTGGACGATATGCCGGGCGGCTTCAAGTCCGTCCATACCCGGCATACGTATATCCATCAATACGATATCCGGATCGGAAAGCTCGGTTTGTTCCACCGCCTCATTTCCATTATGCGCCTCTGCCACCACCCGGTATTGTTCCAGGCCACCGACCAATCGTCTCAGACGATCTCTGGCCGGCTTTTCATCATCCACAATGAGTATATTCATATTGTTTATTCTGGTGATTGTCGGATTCCTTTCCTGAAGCTTGAAGCCCTTGTCCTTATAAGCTGGAAGCAGGCAACGGAATCACTATGTCTACCTTATATAGATCATTTTCAGCAACATGTTCAATTTTTGCCTGTCCGTAAAATGCCAGGTGTAAACGCTCGCTAATATTGCCCAGCGCCATCCTGTTGCCGCTGCGGTGCTGTCCTGAACCTGTTTTCATCAACGGGTTGGTGATTTGAATGTGCAGATTTTCATTTTGCCGGATAGTGATAGTTACCTCCCCCCCCTCCGGGTTGGGTTCTATACCATGATAAATGGCATTCTCCACCAGCGGCTGCAGGGTCAGCGCAGGCAATGAGATTTCATCCATGTCAGCATCCAGTTGCCAGCTCACCTTGAGCCGCTCATCCAGCCGCATGAGCTCAAGCTCAATGTATGCACGGGTCAACTCTATTTCGCGCTTGAGACTGATGCTGGCTTCGGCATTCAGACTGGCACGAAACAGATCGGCCAGGCTTTCAATGGCGCGTTCGGCACGGTCCGGCTCATCATGCGTCAAGCTGGCAATGGTGTTCAGGCTATTAAACAGAAAGTGCGGCCGAATTCTCGCCTGCAGGGCCTGCAGCCGGGCGCTCGATTCCGTCTTGATCATATGCTGACGCGTGTACTGGACGAAAAAATAACGCAATGCCAGGCCATACAACACCAGCGCGATAGCCACATGTTTCAGGATAACGCTGCCCAGCGAGTCATTGGTGAAGAATTCAAAACGCATCACATCGTTGAGCTGATAGGCCACCACAGCCAGCAGCAACGTTACTGCAACCACCACCAGCAAACTCAGCAGCGTCGCCAGCACCGTGCGTCGCATGAATTGAAACCGGCGCAGCAGGCATAACAAGGCGGCACTGCTTAAGCCTATCCACTGGATGTACAAGGACATCAAGGCGATATAAATAAACAGGTTGGCATTGACTGGCACACTGGCCAAGGCCAGGACAATGGCAATCAACTCCAATACCAGTATCATCAACAAATTGGTTTCTGATTGGCAGAAATTGGGTAAATAACAGTCTTTATTCAGCCCGGTTACACCATTAGAATTATTATTTGACATAAACGCCTTGCTTTCCAGATAGCGACAATGCAAGCATACAACATTTTAAAAATCTCACAGAAATCACTGGAACTATCATGACCAAACAATCGGATTCCCGCATGTGGGGTGGCCGCTTTCAAGAGCAGACCGACGCCTTTGTTGAAGCTTTCACCGCTTCCGTCAATTTTGACCAGCGTCTGGCGCTGGTTGATGTGCAGGGCTCAATCGCCCATGCCAGCATGCTCAACCGCATCGGCATACTCACTAGCGAAGAATTCGACAGCATTATTCAGGGCTTAAGCAAGGTGTTGCAGGAAATAGAAAAGGGCGATTTCAAGTGGTCTGTTCAACTCGAAGACGTGCACATGAATATCGAAGCCAGGTTGACCCAGCTGATTGGCGATGCCGGTAAAAAACTGCACACCGGTCGCTCGCGCAACGACCAGATCGCCACCGATATTCGACTCTACCTGAGAGATGAGATACAGGCCTGCCAGCAATTGATTCGCCAGTTCCAGCAAGGATTGCTGGATCTGGCCGAAACCCATGCCGATACCATCATGCCGGGTTTTACCCATCTGCAGGTGGCCCAGCCCATTACCTTTGGCCATCACCTGCTGGCGTGGTTCGAAATGCTGGAGCGAGATCACGGACGCCTGGCCGATTGTGTCAAACGCATGAACATCATGCCTCTGGGTTCGGCCGCACTGGCCGGCACCTCGTACCCGCTGGATAGAAACTATACCGCTGAACTGCTCGAATTCGACGCACCATCGCGCAACTCGCTGGATGCGGTCAGCGACCGCGATTTCGCCATCGAGTTCTGTGCCGATGCCGCCATCTGCATGACCCACCTGTCGCGCATGGCAGAAGAGATGATCGTGTGGTCGTCCGCGCAGTTCAATTTCATCACGCTGTCGGACCGATATTGCACCGGCTCATCCATCATGCCGCAAAAGAAAAACCCGGACGTACCCGAACTGGTCCGCGGCAAGGTCGGACGTGTCAACGGACACCTGATCAGCCTGCTTACGCTCATGAAGTCACAACCCCTGGCCTATAACAAGGATAACCAGGAAGACAAGGAGCCCCTGTTCGATACCCTGGACACCTTACAGGGCAGCCTGCGGGCTTTCGCTGACATGGTGCCCAATATCCAGGTCAACAAAGAGGCCATGTACCAGGCCGCCAAACAGGGTTTTGCCACCGCCACCGACCTGGCCGATTACCTGGTCAACAAGGGCCTGCCGTTTCGCGATGCCCACGAAGTGGTTGGCAATGCCGTCGCCTTTGCCATCGAACAGAATAAAGACCTGTCGGAATGCAGCCTGCAGGAATTACAGTATTTTCACACCACCATCGAACAGGATGTGTTTGAGGTATTAACGCTGGAAGGCTCGGTCAACGCGCGTAACATATTGGGTGGCACCGCGCCGGAGCAGGTTCGCTTGCAGATAAAACAATGCCGCAAATTGATTGAGTAACGCCGCTGCAGTTTACTCTTTGTGGCGCATAAAAAAGGTTTTTTTCAGGCTTTTGTTGATTCGGCTCAATAAAGGCTGGGAGGACGCTTTTTTAGGGTTTGGCGGATTGAAATCACCCGCTACCACACGTGCCTCGGGAATTTCATACTGAATCGCCTGCATAATGTGTAGCGATACTTTCGGCACCGGCTTGATACTGACCCACAACAAGTTCAGCCGGGTATTCAAATCCACGTAAACCACCACATGTTCAAAAGCCTTCAGGCAGTTTGTCAGTTTCAGGGTAATATTTTCTATGCCGTCCTGGTCCAGGCTTTTCAAACCCGGTATCAGCATCATGAAATCAAAATAGGGGCGGCCTTGTGCATCGCGCGAAGGCGCCCGTGACCACAAAGGGCTGGACACGATAAACGGGGTGCAACTGGGCGTTCTTTCAGACGTCATTCGTCAAGATTTCCACGCCCCAGCACCTGTTGCAGCCAGGCACTGATATGCCCGATCTCCTCGGCACAGACGCTGTGCTGCATGCCGGGGTATTCCTGCCATTGCGGATGATAACCCTGCTGCTCCAGCCGGGCACGCGACAGGTAAGCCAGTTCAGGAGAGACCACCGGATCGCTATCACCATGCGCCATGAATATGGGCACCTCGGCATTCTGTTCTGTTTTTTCCAGCGCCAAAGAATCGGCCAGCGGCAGATAACTCGACAGCGCCATCACCCCGGCCAGCGCTTTATCCAGCCTGAGGCCCGTTTGCAGGGCAATGGCGCCGCCCTGCGAAAAACCGGCCAGCACTATTCGCTTGCTGTCTATGCCCTGCGCAATCTGCTGATTCACCAGGTCCTGTACATAAGACTGGGATTCGCGGATACCCGCCTCATCCTGCTCACTACCAATATCCATCGCCTTGATGTCGTACCAGGCACGCATGACATAGCCGTTATTGATCGTCACCGGAATCATCGGTGCATGGGGGAAGATAAAACGTACCGACAAGGCATTGGGTAATTTGAGTTCCGGCACTATCGGTTCAAAGTCATGGCCATCCGCTCCCAGTCCATGCAACCAGATCACACAGCTTCGCGCCGGCATGTTTCCAGCGTGGACGATTATCGGGGCATCCGTCATAAGTTTTCCTGAACTGATTGATTGAGGTTTAATTTACAAGGTTATACAGTTGTATTCATATTGTTTAATTATACTTAAACTAAACTGAAAATATAAAAGCTGATAACTCCTGGTTTCATCAAATGACCGCGCGTGAAAGAACTGCTCAACTACTCGAACAAAGCCATTCCGCTGACCGTCTCAGCCGGCTGACCAACCTGACCCTGATTGCGATAATTTCATTAAACGTTATTGCCATCGTACTGGAATCGGTCAATTCCTTACATCAACAATATCATCAGATGTTCTGGTATTTTGAAATATTTTCCGTGGCGATTTTCACCATCGAGTACCTGGCCCGGGTGTGGAGCAGCCCCGACTTGATGGAAGTGCATGACAGCTCTCCAATCAAGGGACGCTTGAAATACATGCTCAGCCCGATGGCCCTGATTGACCTGATTGCAATCCTGCCGTTTTACCTGAGCCTTCACCTGGCCATCGACCTGCGCTTCCTGCGTGTATTACGAATGCTGCGCCTGTTCAAGCTGACCCGTTATTCACCGGCTCTGAGCGCATTGCTGGACGTTTTACAAAAAGAATCCGAAACCCTGTTCGCCGCCATCGTGGTGTTACTGATGATGCTGGTGATATCAGCCAGCGGCATTTACCTGCTGGAAAGCGAAGTGCAGCCCGAGGCCTACGGCAGCATACCAGACGCCATGTGGTGGGCCATTGTTACCCTGACCACCGTCGGCTACGGCGATGTCGCGCCAATCACCCCCATCGGCAAGCTGTTTGGCGGCGTGATTGGCCTGATCGGGGTCGGCATGGTGGCTTTACCGGCCGCCATCATGGCCTCCGGTTTTGCCGAAAACCTGCACCAACGCAAACAGAAGTACAACACCTATATCAAACATGCGCTTCGCGACGGTGAGATCGACGAAAAGGAACGCTGGCAACTGGAAGAATTACGCAAGGAACTGGGGCTGAGCACGGAAGAGGCCCTGCACCTGCTGGACGTCATGATGCGTAGACCCGTTCCACACCGATTCGAAAACTGCCCACATTGTGGAAAACCGCTGGAAAGACGAAAAAACTTGATCGAGGAACAGGAATAAACCGAAACTCAGCGTTTTGTTGATCCTGCCAATACATATTCGACTTGAGAAAGCACGACGCGGGCAACATAATATGGCTCCTTTTAGATGCGGACATGCCATTGCTAAAAACCAGGCCTTTTTTTTGCGGCCAACACTTCTTGCTGACGATGTTACTTGTCACCAGCCTGGTTGTATCCGGCTGCGGCAATAAAGGCCCCTTAACAGCCCCGGCACCCCAAAACCAGCAACAACAGGGTTAACAACATTGGATTATTTTGATTACCGCGACGGCCACCTCTTTGGCGAGCAGGTCCCCCTCAACACGTTAGCCGAGACCTACGGCACGCCACTGTACGTCTATTCCCGCGCCACCTTGGAACGCCACTGGCATGCCTTTGACCAGGCCCTGTCAGGACGCCCGCACCTGGTCTGTTACGCGGTCAAGGCCAACTCCAACCTGGCCGTTTTGAATATTCTGGCCCGGCTTGGCAGCGGCTTTGACATCGTTTCCGCGGGCGAGCTGCAACGCGTGATCAAAGCCGGTGGCGATCCGTCCAAAGTGGTTTTCTCCGGGGTCGGCAAACAACCCGAGGAAATGCAACTGGCGCTGAAACACGGCATACGCAGCTTCAATGTTGAGTCCGAACAGGAATTGCTCACACTCAACGAGATAGCGGGCAACTTGAACCTGCGCGCGCCGGTGTCATTCCGGGTCAATCCCGACGTGGACGCCAAAACCCACCCCTACATCTCTACCGGGCTCAAAGAAAACAAGTTCGGTATCGCGTTTGAGCAGGCCGAACAAATCTACGTACAGGCCAGTAAACTGGATCACATCGACATCATCGGTATTGACTGTCATATCGGCTCCCAGCTGACTGAACTGTCACCTTTTGTTGACGCACTGGATCGCCTGCTGGCCCTGATTGGGCGACTATCAGACCGTGGCATTCGCCTGCACCACCTGGATTTGGGTGGCGGACTGGGCGTGCGTTACCAGGATGAAGAACCGCCACTGCCAGCCGAATGGGCCAGCGCGCTCAATGAACGCCTGAGCCGTTTTGACGGTGAAATCGTGATCGAACCCGGCCGCGCCATCGCCGCCAATGCCGGTATCCTGCTTAGCCGGGTCAACGTACTGAAAAAGAACGAACACAAAAACTTTGCCGTGATTGATGCTGGCATGAACGACCTGATCCGGCCCTCGCTGTACAGCGCCTGGCAGAATATTATTCCGGTGGATACCCACAGTGATGCCCCCAGCGAAACCTATGACGTGGTCGGCCCCATCTGTGAAACCGGTGACTTTCTCGGCAAGGAACGGGATTTAGCCATCAAGCCCGGAGATTTGCTGGCGATCCGTTCATCGGGCGCTTATGGCTTTGGCATGAGTTCCAACTACAATTCGCGTTTACGGGCGGCCGAAGTCATGGTCGACGGTGATCAACATTACCTGGTGCGACAGCGCGAAACCTTTGACGACCTGTTTCGCGGTGAAAGCCTGTTACCGCAGCAATAAACTGTAATCCATGAACCTGAAATTCAGCAAAATGCACGGCCTCGGCAACGACTTCATGGTCATTGATGGCATCTCCCAATCCGTCGCGCTGAATCCAGCACGGGTTGCAGGCTGGGCGGATCGCCATTTCGGCATTGGCTTTGATCAGTTGCTGCTGGTTGAAGCAGCCGACTCGGCACAGGCCCTGTTCAAGTACCGCATTTTTAATGCCGACGGTTCCGAGGTCAGCCAATGCGGCAATGGTGCGCGCTGTTTTGCACGTTTTGTACGTGAAAAAGGCCTCACCGAGCAGTCCACCATTCCGGTGCAAACCGCTGCCGGTCTGCTGATACTGAACATGATCGATAACCAACGCGTCGAGGTCAACATGGGCATTCCGGATTTTGAACCAGAGCATATCCCGTTGAAAGCCTCCAGTCGCCTGGATACCTATCAACTTCAAGTTAATGACCAGCCGGTGGAGTTCAGCGCCCTGTCGATCGGCAACCCACACGCGGTGATACAGGTTGCGGATGTTGACACGGCACCGGTGCAGGAACTGGGCCCGTTACTGGAATCACACCCCCTGTTTCCCCTCCGCGTGAACGTGGGTTTCATGCAAATAGTGAATCGCGCTCATTTCAAGTTACGCGTCTTTGAACGTGGGGTGGGCGAAACCCTGGCCTGCGGCAGCGGGGCCTGCGCTGCCATGGTGGCAGCCTGCCAACTGGGGCTGCTGGATAACCGGGCCACCGCCACATTAAACGGTGGCGATTTGCAACTGGACTGGCAAGGCGAAGGCCAGCCCGTTATGATGACCGGAGGCACCACCATGGTGTACGAAGGGGAGATAAATGTATGACAAAAATAACCACTGCACAAAAAGTGCCCACGGCTAGCATCGATGAACCCACGGTCATTAACTACCTGAAGAATAACCCGGAAGTTCTCGAACGACACCCGGAAGTTCTGACCCAGCTAACCTTTCCACACGAAAGTGGCAATGCCGTCTCACTGGTAGAACGTCAGCTCAAATTACTGCGCGAAGAGAATAAGGGGCTAAAGAACAAACTGGCCGACCTGGTCCATATTGCACGCGAAAACGAAGAGCTGGGTCAGCGCTTCCATCGGCTGTCACTGGAACTGATGACTGTGGGACAACTGCATGACATTGTCGCCATGACCCAGGACCAGGTGCAGACCTTCTTTTATACTGATTACGTCAGTTTCTGTTTTCACGATGAACTGGCCGACAGACTGGAAGGGCTGGAAAGCAATATCCTCGATGCTGACAGTAAGCATGCCTCAAAAATCCGTCACTGGATGCAGCAACGCCAGCCCGTCTTCGGCCCGCTCGATCCCGGCCTCGGCAAACTGTTACTCGGTGAACACCACCAGATGGCCTCCTGTGTGCTGATCCCGCTGTATCATACGCGCGATATTGGCCTGCTGATTCTCGGCAGCAAAAGCAAAGACCGTTTTCACGATGGCATGGGCACGGTTTTTTTGAATCAACTGGGTGAACTGATCAGCGCCAAATTAAAAAATTACCTGTCCTGATCCATAACCTGAATGAAACCGCTTGAGCATGATGTAAAAAACTTCCTACAAATGCTTAACAGTGAAAAGTTCTATTCACCGCATACCTGCAAAAATTACCACAAAGACCTGAGCCTGTTTGCAGACTTCCTGCAAACAAAAAATATCCGGCAATGGCAACACGTCGATTACCCGCTGGTATCCGCGTTTGCCGCGATGCGTTTCCGGCAGGGCAAAAAAGGCAACACCATCCAGCGCGAATTATCCTCAATCCGCAGTTTCTTCAAGTACCTTGTGCGCCAGCAGGTGGTCGAGCATAACCCGGCACTGGAAGTCAAAGCCCCCAAGAGCGATAAAAAGCTGCCCAGAACCTGCGACAACGAACAGATAGAGCAGTTATTCAGGGCCAGCCCTAAGGATGATGGACTGAAGATTCGCGACCTGGCCATGTTCGAACTGATGTATTCCTCCGGCCTGCGACTGGCCGAACTGGCCAGCCTGAACCTGCAGGACATCAACCTCGAACAACGACAAATGGTGGTCACCGGCAAGGGCAATAAAACCCGTTACCTGCCTATTGGGAAAAAAGCCGTCAGCGCCCTCGAGAGGTGGCTCGATATCCGTAATTCTTTTTTAAAGCACAGCGAAGAAGCCGCTGTTTTCATCAGCAAACAGGGTAAACGCTTGTCACATCGATCCATACAAAGCCGTTTAAACCAGTTGATCAAAAACCAGGCCCTGTCCGTACACGTTTCACCGCACATGCTCAGGCATTCTTTTGCCACCCACCTGCTCGAATCAAGCGCGGATCTTCGAGCCGTGCAGGAACTGCTCGGCCATGCTGATATCAGCACCACGCAAATCTACACCCATCTTGACTTTCAACACCTGGCCCAGGTGTATGATAAGGCGCACCCCAGGGCTCGTAAAAAATCGTCGGATTAAAATTCGCGCCCCTGTATAACAAACCAGTTGCCGCCAAAGTCCTCCATTAACTGTTTGCGACTAAAATGAATATCCGGGTTAAGGCGTTTAAAAAAGATCAACATCAACCAGTTTGGTGCTCTGAAGATGGAAATAAGAGTTGAATTACCCGGTGCTGTGCCGGTTACAGGACTCATCGTGATGTCCTTCTCAGTCATCGTAGTTACAAGGTTCAAATACTCGATAAGGAGAAACAGGCTAGCGAGTGGGCACGACAAGGGCACTCGTGAAGTTGCACCCGCTAGTGGCAAAGTTAGGTCGGCAACTCACCTGATCAGCGTATTGTCTCTAAGCTCTTCCAGCTTATCTTCCAGTTTTTCAATCTCTAAACGGATGATTTTTGCTCTTGATGATTGAGGATCCATTTGCTCCAGCCTATCGACAGACCGGGTCATATCCTCAATGGATTTTATCAGCCTTATTTCATCAACCGTTAAATCATAGTTTCTTAACTTGTCTTTCTCATGCCGGGCGTCGTTTTTCTGTTTTGAAAAATCCATTTGTCCTGTACCTATATTTTGTAATTGAAATTATCTACCAGATCATATCACTGTTTAATATACCATCCTTAACTCATAGATGGCGTTAAAAAATGTCTGGATCTACCAGGTACCCCGCTGCTTGTTGATACTTCAATTAATTCGGAAGTTTAACCCGCCCTGTTGCAGGATCAATCCCCACCCGAACACTTCCTAAACGGGCTTGTGAGCTGCACTTGATTTTATTTCAAATCATCCCCATATCGCTGTATTCATGTAACATACCGGCAAATCTACAACAGGGGCGATATCTTGGATCAATTCAGAGGCACCACTATACTTTCCGTGCGCCGCGGTAACTCGGTTGTCATCGGCGGTGACGGTCAGGTCACCATGGGTAATACGGTCATGAAGGGCAACGCCAAAAAAGTTCGCCGACTTTACAAAAATCAGGTTATTGCCGGTTTTGCCGGGGGCACGGCCGATGCCTTTACCCTGTTTGAACTGTTTGAAGGCAAGCTGGAAAAACACAGTGGCCAGCTGGTGCGCGCCGCTGTCGAACTGGCCAAAGACTGGCGCCAGGACAGAGTGTTGCGCAAGCTGGAAGCCCTGCTTTGCGTGGCGGACAAGGAGGCTTCACTTATTATTTCCGGCAATGGAGATGTGATCGAACCGGAAGACGACCTGATGGCCATAGGTTCAGGCGGGCCCTTTGCCCAGGCCGCAGCACGCGCATTGCTCGACAGCACCGAACTGGGTGCCCGCGAGATCGTGGAAAAAGGTCTGCAAATAGCCGGTGATATCTGCATTTATACCAATCAGAATCGCACCATCGAACAACTTGATATTTAAACGACGGGTTTAACGTGGACAGCAAATTCATTCATCAATCCCCCATGACACCGCGTGAAATCACGCAAGAACTGGACAAGCACATCATCGGCCAGGACGAAGCCAAACGAGCTGTAGCCATTGCGCTGCGCAACCGTTGGCGCCGTCTGCAGGTGGCCGAGGATTTGCGCAATGAAATCACCCCCAAGAACATCCTGATGATCGGGCCGACCGGTGTCGGCAAAACGGAAATTGCACGTCGACTGGCACGCCTGGCCAACGCGCCCTTTATCAAGGTGGAAGCTACCAAGTTCACCGAAGTAGGCTATGTTGGTCGCGATGTTGAGTCGATTGTGCGCGATCTTGTCGATGTCTCGGTTAAAATGATGCGCGAAACCGAACTCGAGCGGGTTAAACACCGGGCCGAAGATGCCGCTGAAGAACGGATTCTTGATGCCTTGCTGCCCCGCCCCAACGATTTTCAACAGGAAGCCGATGACAGTGCCAGCAACACCCGGCAGAAATTTCGCAAGATGCTGCGCGAAGGCAAACTTGACGAACGCGAAATCGAGATCGATTTGAAAACCCCGGCCATGGGTGTCGAGATTATGGCCCCCCCGGGCATGGAGGAAATGACCAACCAGTTGCAGGGCCTGTTTCAAAACATGGGCTCGGGCAAAACCAAGACCCGCAAACTATCGGTAAAAGAGGCGCTCAAGCACCTGACCGATGAAGAAGCCTCGAAACTTATCAATGAAGAAGAACTGAAGATTGCCGCGGTGGAAAATGCGGAGCAAAATGGCATTGTGTTTCTGGATGAACTGGACAAGGTCGCCAAAAGGCAGGAAACCAGCGGCTCCGATGTCTCCCGCGAAGGCGTACAGCGCGATCTCCTGCCTCTGGTAGAAGGATGCACGGTATCAACCAAGTCCGGCATGATCAAGACAGATCACATCCTGTTCATCGCATCGGGTGCCTTTCACCTGTCCAAACCCAGCGACCTGATTCCCGAACTTCAGGGCCGCCTGCCGATCAGGGTGGAACTCTCCGCGTTGTCGGTTGGCGATTTTGTACGCATATTAAGCGAACCGAATGCCTCACTGACCGAACAATACAGCGCGTTGATGGCGACCGAGGAAGTCGGGCTTGAATTTACCGATGAAGGCCTGCAGCGTCTCGCCGAAGTGGCTTATGAAGTCAACGAAAAACAGGAAAACATCGGTGCCCGTCGCCTGTACACGGTGATGGAGCGCCTGCTGGAAACGATCAGCTTTGAAGCTTCGGACATGCGCGGTAAAACCGTATCCATCGATGCCGATTACGTCAACGAACACCTGGGCGAATTGTCAAAAGACGAAGATCTCAGCCAATACATTTTATAGGATTAGTGATGAGCGCTCCCAAACCCACAGAAATCAACTTTCACAAAGTCTCCCGCATTCTGGAACTGGCCTTCAATGACGGCGAACGTTTTCAGCTTCCGGCTGAATACTTGCGCGTCTATTCCCCTTCTGCAGAGGTTCAGGGTCATGGACCGGGTCAGGAAGTACTGCAGCTCGGCAAGGAGGATGTCAACATCTCTCAACTGGAACCCATCGGTCATTACGCCATCAAGCTGGCCTTCGATGACAATCACGACACCGGCATCTACAGCTGGGACTACCTGTACCAGCTGGGCGCGAACTATGACAAGAAATGGCAAGCCTACCTGGATCGCCTGAAAGAAGCCGGTTATACGCGCAAGGAAAACAAGCTGGAAAGCTGAAAACCCGGTGACACGCTGATTTCCCAAAGCGGGAATTCAGCATACCTCGCCAACACTTTAAATTTTATCCCCAAGTCATACCGGTAGCTGACCTTCGTGCCTCATTCTGGTAAGGTTCGCCTACAGTTTTACGAGCTCTGGTTATGAAAAACGATTCTACTACCCATTTCGGCTTTGAACAGGTCGCCACGGAAGAAAAACAGGGGCGCGTCGCCGATGTTTTTCACTCGGTGGCAAGCAAGTACGACTTGATGAATGACGTCATGTCTTTCGGCATTCATCGTCTGTGGAAAAAATATACTATCGAGATGTGCGGACTGCGCGAGGGCCATATCGTACTGGACCTGGCGGGCGGTACCGGCGACCTGGCCATCAAGCAGGCCGGGCGTATTGGCGACAGTGGCCACGTGGTGCTGGCCGATATTAATGCCTCGATGCTACAGGAAGGCCGTGACCGGGTTATCGATAAAGGCCTGGTCAAGCGTATCTCCACCAGCCAGTGCAATGCCGAGATTCTGCCTTTTGCAGACAACAGTTTTGACTGCATCACCATCGCCTTCGGGCTGCGCAATGTCACCGATAAAGCCAAGGCTCTCCAGTCCATGAACCGCGTACTTAAGCCGGGCGGACGTTTGTGTGTACTGGAATTCTCCAAGCCCGTTTTCGCACCTTTGGAAAAAGTCTACGATTTCTATTCTTTTAACATACTGCCCAGAATGGGTGAATGGATAACCAACGATAAAGACAGCTATCAGTACCTGGCCGAATCCATTCGCATGCACCCGGACCAGGAAACCTTAAAGCAGATCATGCTTGAGGATGCCGGTTTTGACGAAGTGGAAATCCATAACATGACCGGTGGCATTGTTGCCTTGCATCGCGCTTTTAAATACTAGTGGTCTGTCCTCAATTGCTTGCACACCAGGTTTGATATGATTAATGCAATCGCCCAACAGTTACTGGGATTAACCGAGATAGGTGGCAACCAGTTACTGGGCATGGACCCCAACGCCTTAAAGCGCTGCTCGGAACTGCAGGGCAACATCATCGCCATTGAACTTACGGATCTGGAAAAAACCTTATACTGCCACCCCGGCTCATGGGGTCTGCGCCTGAGCCTGCAAACCCCGGGCAGGGAAATCGATGCCACCATTCGTGGCCGCTTGGTGGGCCTGATCAACCTGTCGGTACAGGAGCAGAAAGCCAGCACTTCCATTCAGGAACGAATCGAAATTTCAGGCAACCCCAAGGTGGCGCAGCAATTTCAAAAATTGCTCAGCGAGCTTGATATCGACTGGGAAGAAAAACTGTCACAGTTTACCGGCGATATCATGGCTTACCGCATCGGCCAGGGCATTCAAAAAACGCAGCAATGGCTTAAGAACAGTTTGCATTCAGTGGCTTTATCCAGCCGCGAATATTTGCAGGAAGAAAGCCATCAATTACCCACCCAACCCGAATTCGAGGCTTTTAAATACGCGGTTACCGATCTGCGTCACGACGTTGATCGTCTCGAAGCCCTGCTCAATCATTTCCTGCAACAGCAAGATTCCAATCACACATGACCTCAACCTTTTTCCGACTGCTGTACATCAACCTGACACTGGCCCGTTATGGCCTGGATGAAATCATCCTGTCTTTACACCTGTTCAGGCCGGTACGCTTTCTGGTTTACCTGAACCCGTTCAACTGGTTTCGGGATAAAAGCCTGTCCCAACCGGTTCGCATTCGACTTTGTATCGAGGCACTCGGCCCCATCTTCATCAAGTTTGGGCAACTACTGGCCACTCGAAGAGACCTGCTGGATGATGAACTTATCGATGAACTGGAAAAATTACTCGACCGTGTACCCCCTTTTCCGGTCAACCAGGCGCGCAGCATTATCGAGTCACAACTCAAGGTCCCGCTGGATCAGGCCTTTTTGTCGTTCGAGGAAAACGTGCTTGCCTCCGCATCCATAGCACAGGTGCATGGCGCGGTACTTAAAGATGGCACAGACGTTGTCGTAAAAATCGTTCGGCCAAATATAGAAACCATCATTCGCAAGGACATTGCCCTGCTGAAAATCCTCGCCCGGCTGGCCAATCGCTACTGGCGTGAATCCAAACGTGTTAAACCCCTCAAGATTGTCGAGGAATTTGAAAAAACCCTCATCAATGAACTCGACCTGGTCCGGGAAGCCGCCAATGCCAGCGAGCTGCGTCGTCATTTTTTAAACTCGGATGACCTCTACGTACCCGAAGTGTACTGGGATTACTGCAAATCCAACATATTGGTTATCGAACGCATTGAAGGCATACCGGTAACCGACATCGAGCAGTTAAACAGACACGACATCAATCTCGAAAAATTATCTCGCAAAGGGGTCGAAGTCTTTTTCACCCAGGTGTATAACCATAATTATTTTCACGCGGACATGCACCCGGGCAATATATTTGTCTCTCGCGAGAACCCCGAAAACCCAAAATACATTGCCGTTGATTTTGGCATTATGGGTTCGCTTTCCACCACCGACCAACGCTACCTGGCGGAAAACTTTGTGGCATTTTTCAACCGTGACTACACACGCGTGGCCGAACTGCATGTTGATTCAGGCTGGGTGGACGCGGACACCCGTATCGATGATTTTGAAGCCGCCATCCGGGCGGTTTGCGAACCCCTGTTCCAGCGCCCGCTGGCCGACATATCATTCGGCCAACTGTTGTTAAGGCTTTTTGAAACCGCGCGCGATTTCAACATGGAAATCCAGCCGCAATTATTGTTGCTGCAAAAAACCCTGTTACACATAGAAGGCCTCGGCAGGCAGCTCTACCCACAGCTTGACTTATGGGATACTGCCAAACCGTTCCTCGAAAAATGGCTGAGCGAACAAATGGGCGTCAGGGCCATGGCCAAGGGTTTCAAGCGTAACCTGCCGTTTCTAGCTGAACACTTACCCGACCTGCCACAACAGGCTTTCAAGGCACTGGATAAAATAGCCAATGACAAGCTCGAAATTGAATGGAAATCCAAACAGCTTGAAGAACTGAAACACGAAATCAAAAAAGCCAATCAACGTACCGTAAAAACAGTGATTGGCAGTAGCCTGTTTTTAAGCTCCGTCATCATTGCTGGCCTCGATGGCATAGCACCCACCATGATCGGTTCCGGGATTTTCTTTTTACCCCTGGTTAGCTTCGTTCTGGCCATGATTGCCATTTATATACTCATCGATACATTGAGAGACGAATAAACATAGAAATAAAGAATCTTAATACCCTGTCATCTTTCATAAGTTTTATTTAGTTCTAGAAGGTATAAAATTATGATAGAAGTGACTCATAACTTAAGGAACCAAAGGTTAAAAGGGTCAATATGGATAAATCATTAATTTTCTTCTCCCTTTCTTTAGCTGCTTTTCTCAGCGTTCAACATCCCTGAAACCCTATATAACCTCCATATAACGGGTTACTGTGTAGATAGCAGCAATGGTATAAATGGAATTTAACATGGCCGATAAATCAAAATATCTTTCCAGTTCGGACGTCATCAAGGGAACCTTGATTCTCATCCTGATCATATTTTTTTTCAGCCTTACCACGGACTCCGTCCTCGGCGGCAGCGCCAGTTTTAATCTCGAACTGGCGGCCAATGAATATCTCGGCATCCTGACTCACCTGGCCATTATTGCACTGATTACGGAAAGGTTTGTCGAAATCTTCACCTCAGTGATCCGAAAACCCAAAAGAATCGAACTAGAAGGCGATGTCAGGGAAGCCGCAGAATCGGAGGATACCCAGGAAAAGAATAAAGCACTGGAATGCCTGGATGCTTACCGTGCCAGAACCGGTATATTCGCCATGACCATTTCTTTTATTACCGGACTTATCGTGGCTTCGGTGGGCATTCATGTGCTTGACCCCTTATTTATCAAAGAAAACCTGAGTCCAATACAGCTAAAGCTGTTCTCTGCGATCGATATCGTCATCACCGCCGGACTCATCGCCGGTGGCAGCAAGGGGGTCAATGCCCTGACCTCATCGATCGGCGCCGTTTTTGATGCCATGAAATTCCAGTCACGGGCAACCCAGGAAAAAGCCAGAAGGGACATGACTGACGCTTAAAGGATGAACAGAATATGGAATCACCGGAAAAATTCTCATTTAGATCGTGTCTGCGATTCTACGCTGATAATAATCAGCAAATCGTAAATTTTTTCATCACCATTGGTGCAATCGTCGGTATTCTCGGCGTATGGCTGACCTACATCTCCATTAAAAATTCGGCTGAATCTGTCGAGATACAGATGAAACACCAACAAAAAGCCACCTCCGTTTTGATCGTCAGTGATTTTTTAACCGAGATAGGCACCGGGCTGGTTGAAAACAAGCGTGACAACGAGGAATTTAATCGAATCCTGGTAACGAGGACGCAGATGCTCATCGAGTCGCTGGAGTCACCCGAGCTTATAGCGCAAATCATTCGATTCCTGGGCACCAATGATTTCGGAAAGTTATTCGACCCGCGCAGAACCGAGGGAGATGGCGGCGTCAATAAACACATTGATCTCGCCAACAGCAATCTCTCGCGCATCAATCTTGAACATGTAAAACTGAACAATATCAGTTTTAATTGCACAAAACTTTCAGGTTCTTTTCTACGCTCTACTGAACTTAAAAATATCTCTGTCATTAATTCCGATCTTTCCGACACAAATTTAAGTGGTTCCAAGCTCGATAAAGCCAGCATCCAGTGGACCAACTTTCAAAATGCCGTTATCGGAGAAACCTCATTGGATGGCGCCAAAATCCTTTTTTCAGACTTGACCGGGCTGAACTACAGTATCGACAATTCGAACAGGCAACAGGTTAAAGATGTTGTCCGGGTATTGATGAAGGCACACAGTTTATACGGTTCTCAGCTTGACCCGGAAGTCAAAACCCAGTTACTCGAAAAAAACCAGGGCCTGTTTGATATCAATAAAGTCTTTAACAATGCTAAAGTTTTCGCCTCGATTTTAAAATTATACGAAAAAGAAAATGAGCGGATAATGCGTTCAAACTGGTCCAATGTTTATAACGCACGCGTTAAAGAGTATTGCAAGGATGTCAATGTACATGAGTAAAATTAACACCCTATTGTCGTTAACATTATTGGTCACATTATCTGTACATGCGGATGTTAACTGCTTTAAGTCCGGTACCGAATTTGCCGAGGGCACCTTGCTCAATAACGCAATTTGTGTCGACGGAGAATGGCAACCCATCGATGTACCTCTGGAAGTGGACAACAAAGTCAAAGACGAGACAGATCATCCCTCGCCGGCAATACCTGTCAGCGACAATATCGATGCCATTGCTGAAACATATCCTTGGCCGCAGCATATCCCTGTAAACGAAGGTGACGACCCATGAAAAAAATCATTAAACGAACATTACTCTTTCTATTTTTATCTCTGGGAATGACTTCGGTCTTTGCGGATTGCGTACACAACGGGGTGGTCTATCCCGAAGGCGCTGAGATAGGCGGCAAGATTTGCGTCGGCGGCGAATGGATTAGCCCCTAACCATTGAAACAACAAGAGTAGAAACGCGACAAGATAAAAATCGGATAGTGGATAGCACAGTTAACGTCGCCATTGTGGATGATAAGCCCGGCGACAAAAATCGATTTCCCGGCTTTAGCCGTTATTAGTTCCTAACCCGGCGTGATCGGCTGTATTGAGCCAGGGCGTCCCTACTAGGGCAAAAATCGATATCTTCCGGATTTAACTCGGGGATCTTGAGTTTTTCGTCGCACTTATCGGTAGCTTCGCAGTTTTCGCAGTTTTTAATAACCTGGTCAACTTGTTTGAGCGGTGCCTTGTACAGGTAAGTACTTAAGCCAATACCCAGTGCCTGCAGCATTTTTGGCAGCCGCTGGCCAGACATCCTGTGAGCCAGGTCTCTGCGGATTTGACGGTTTTCGAAGTTTTTCTTATGAGTACGTTGCACATAGAAAACACCGGCGCCGGCAAACAGCAGGGCAGTTAACATGACTAAAATAAAACTTAATAAACTCATGGGCTTACTTAAAACACAATCGGTGAGATTAGCACGTCGTTAACGCTACACAGATAACTTAAATTAATTTTCAGCTTGATCCACCAATATAACTTAAACGTTTTGATAGTTCAGAGACGTCATTTAAGGCAAAAATATTCCCGCATAAACTGATTTTATTTTGCAAAGGGAAAAATTTAAAGTTTGCTTTCGGGTAAAAAAATGGGTGCTTTTCAGCACCCGTTTAATAAAAAATGAAACTCAAATCGGTATCATAGACACTGATCCCGATTGAAATCCTTGTTCAACTGTTTTCCATGCTTATAACCTTTCCAGTAAGCTTTTTTTGCATCTGACTGGAATTGTTCCGGCATCTTGCTGATCACCTCGTTAAAGTCACGCGTTATGACCTTGTTATCGCCACAAAATTTTCTTCGGTAGGCTAGTTGTCCGCTGAGTTCAGCGATACGCATGTGTTTCAGCGCGGGGTCTTCTACCTCTTCAACCACCTTTGGCTTTTTCTCTCCGGCCTTTTTGGGCTTATCCTTTTTTTCGTCCTCTACATTGGCTTCGATCTGGTTTTCACCACGAATACGGGACTGGGTAAGGCGCTCACACTCATCTTCAGACAATAACGGGGTTTCCGCCTTACTTTTATCAAAGCCTTCCTGGAAAGCATCGCGCATCGGGTCACGAAAAGCCTGGGGCATTTTCTGTACGCGCTGGGTAAATTCTGCCAACACATCAGCCTGTCCACACTGCAGACGCGAATAACTGAGTTTCCCGAGTGTACGCGACAGGTTAACCACGGTAGCAGAAGCCGCCTCACTGGTTTTAGCCGCCTCATCTTCTGAGACCTGCTCCTCAGCGCTGGTAGCGGTAAACGCCTGCACCGCTTTGTCGATAATATCCATGACCGAACTGAGCCCCTGGTCCTGCAATGCCAGGGCCGAGCTGGGTGACAGAAAAGACAGGCAAATCAATAATATGGAAGTGATTCGGATCATTGAACGATAACTCTTGTTGACGTGTTCGCATTAAAGCATGTTCCATGCGTTTCATCCACTACCGGCATCACAACAGTGGCGAATTTATTTCCATGCTATATTCCTCAATTCAACAAAGCCGGAACGTCGACCCTGATGGCGGCTTAGGGTTTAAAAGACAAAATTTGTGGTAAAAAGGTTGCCTTGCAATTCAGTGGCTGCAATGCTTGCAGTGAAGAAC
>JANTFY010000018.1 GCA_024763185.1 Gammaproteobacteria bacterium
TGTCAGTTGGATGTTGTAAGCAGGAGGGGAAGCCAACGCAACAGAACAAGGCAGTCCCGCCCCAAAAACGGAAGCGCAGTATAAAATATAACCCGGTTTCATTCGGTGTCCCTGAAATATAGGCTCATAAAGCTTAAGTTTGCCTGTTTAGCTGACAAACAACAAGACACTAAAGCTGCCGGCCAATCATTCAATTTTGATTTTGAATAGGTTATGCTCGGATCAAAATCAATAAAAGGGAACAGGTATGAGTTACCAAAACGAAGACCACCGAAGAGAATTTCTGATCAAGGTACTGGGGATGGGGCTGTTAGCTGCCGGGGGGAGTGCAGGGCTGCTTCAACCCGCGTTGGGTTTGGGCGATATTCCTGCAAAATTGCCACCGGGCAGATCCATTTATAAATTAAAGGGCCAAGTCACCGTCGATGGGGCCCGGGCGGATATTCAGACCTCTGTCACCGCCAATTCGCGGATAAAAACCGGTGCTGACAGCCGGATTATCTTTGCCGTGGGTACTGATGCGTTTATTTTACGCAGTAACAGTGAACTGCAGTTGAAGGGCAGTGGTTTCCTGATTCAAGGCATGCGCATGTTGACGGGAAAGCTCTTGTCTGTTTTCGGAAAACGCGAGAAACCTCATCAAATTCAAACCCTGACAGCGACGATTGGCATTCGCGGCACCGGTATTTATGTGGAATCCGAACAGGACCAGTCCTATGTTTGCACCTGTTACGGCCATACGGTCATCCAGGCTAATGATGATAGCAATGAACGCCGCGAAGTGATTTCAAAACACCACGATGAGCCTCTCTACGTTTTGCCGGCCAGTGCCGGAAAACTGATACGCCCGGCCCCGTTTATCAATCATACCGATGTAGAACTGGCCCTGATCGAAGAACTGGTGGGCAGAACCACGCCGTTTGCTTTTTCCAGTGATTCCTACGAGTCTCCGAGGAAACGGAGTTATTGATTAGGATTTATCCTGTTGTGGAGGATTCGGGCGTGATGGTTTGTTCTGGCTCCGGGTCTTGCTGCTCGGGAGCCTCGTAGGGCGTGATGAGTACCAGCATGCCAAACTCGGGATGATCCAGGTAATGCAGCCTTCTACTGCGCATGCGGCGTTGTTCAGTAAGGCCGTAGTTCTGAAGTAACTCGGTTTCCATGTCGAAGAAATCCTGCTGTTCCGGCTCAGGAAGTTCTTCTACCTGTTGCAGCAAGTGGGCTTTTTCAGCCGGTTTTCGTAGCACCAACTCCACCTTGGTATGCAGGTAACGTGACAAGGTAATGGTTACAAGTCCTTCCAGTTCGTATAAACCTGCCAAAGAACGGGTTTTCTGAATGGCATTTTTACGTGCCTGAGGTTCTGTTTGGTCCGGGACATCCTGTTTCAGTGTAATCATGTGATCGATGGATGCAAAGCGTGAATCAAACACTGTGCCACCTTTTATCCAGACCGGAATGACGCTGTCTTCATCCAGACCGGGCTGACGCCAGCCGATATGCGTAAGCAATTGGTAGCGCGAGGATTTCACAATTCGATCCACGACATCCTGAAGTTTGAGTTGTTGTGCAGTAAGCGGTGTGAACCCGGATTCAGCGGCCCTTGAAATGCTTGACGGATCAGACAGATCCAGCGTGTTGTCGGTGCGGCTTGCTGCAGGAACCGGTAATTTGAATTCGTGACTTTTGGGTACCTTGATATTCTTAAAGACGATGACTTCAACGTCATAGTATTTAACTGGGGGTTTCTGCTCCGTATCCTGCGCGTAACAAACAGGGGTTAACCCAGCCAGGCAGCTTAGCAAAACAATCAATGAGTATTTAAGCATGGCCCTGCAATCCTTTAAGTAGTTGCTGGCACTGAATAAAGCGTTCATCCAGATCTTCGTGCAATTGATTCACGTTGAGGGTCTGGCGTCCATCGAATTGATATTGCTGGGGAGCCGTTTGTATAAGCTGGATGATTTTCATCGGGTCTATATTGGGTTTTTCAGAAAAAACAATTTTGCCTGATTGACTGCCAAAATCAATTTTTTGTATCCCCATCTGATGCGTTATGGATTTGAGTTCGGTGAGCTTGAACAGGTTTTGCAAAGGTTCAGGCAGTAACCCGAATCGGTCAATCATTTCCATTTTCAGTTCCTTGATGGCTTCGCTGTTGTTGGCCGAAGCAATTCGTTTATATTCAATAAGGCGATGATGGACATCAGCAATATAATTTTCAGGAATCAGTGCCGGTACATGAAAATCAACCTCCGGCGCCCGCATCAAGGGTTGCTCAAAATCGAGGTCGGTATTGGATTTAAGTGATTTGACTGCCCGTTCCAGCAATTCGGAATACAGCGTAAAACCGATTTCAGTGATTTGACCGCTCTGCTCATCGCCCAGCAGTTCGCCGGCACCCCGTATTTCAAGGTCATGCGAGGCGAGGGTGAATCCAACCCCCAGGTCTTCCAGCGACTCTATGGCCTGCAGTCGTTTTTTGGCATCGCTGGTCATGGACTTGGGGTGAGGTGTCATCAGGTAGGCAAAAGCCTTGTGGTGTGAGCGACCCACGCGGCCGCGGATCTGATGCAGTTGGGCCAGCCCCAGTTTGTCAGCGCGATTGATGAAAATGGTGTTGGCGGTAGGCACATCGATGCCGCTTTCGATAATGGTGGTGCAAACGAGCAGGTTGCAGCGATGGTGGTAAAAATCCAGCATGACCTGTTCGAGTTCCTTTTCCTTCATCTGTCCATGGGCAATGCCAATGCGTGCATCAGGCATCAGTTGCTCCAGCTCGGATGCCGTTTTTTCAATGCTTTTAACCTCGTTATGCAAAAAGTAAATCTGACCGCCGCGTTTGAGTTCACGCTGGCAGCCTTCCACAATGGTTTCATCGTTCCACTGTGAAACAAAGGTTTTTATCGCATGGCGCTGTATAGGAGGTGTGGCAATAATCGACAGGTCACGCATGCCGGCCAGGGACATGTTCAGGGTTCGCGGAATCGGGGTGGCGGTCAGGGTCAGCAAATCCACCTGGGCACGCAACGCTTTAAGTTTTTCCTTGTGGCGCACACCGAAGCGGTGTTCCTCGTCAATAATTACAAGCCCCAGGTCTTTATACTGAATGGCATCGGAAAGCAGTTTGTGGGTGCCGATCACGATATCGATTTGACCGCTTTTGACCTGTTGCAGGGCGGCATCAAGATCCTTGCGTGCGGTAAATCGCGACAAAAGAGTTATTTTGATAGGCCAGTCGGCAAAGCGATCCAGGAAATTCTGGTAATGCTGTTGCGCCAGCAGGGTGGTGGGCACCAGCACAACCACCTGCTTACCACTGTTGGCAGCGATAAAGGCCGCGCGCATACTGACTTCAGTTTTGCCAAAGCCCACATCACCGCACACGATTCGATCCATCGGACGGCTTGACTGCATGTCATCGATCACTGCCTGTATGGAGGCTTCCTGGTCAGGCGTTTCTTCAAACGGAAAATCGCTGGAAAATTGCTGGTATTCATCGCGGCTGAGCGAAAACGAGTGTCCTTTCAGGGCTTCACGGCGGGCATGTATTTCCAGTAACTCTGCGGCCACATCATGGATTTTCTGCTGCGCTTTTTTACGGACTTTTTGCCAGTGATCGCTACCCAGTTTATGTAACGGCGCATTTTCATCACTGGCCCCGGTATAACGCGAAATAAGATGCAGCGAGGATACCGGGACGTACAACTTGTCCTGATTGGCGTATTCAATACACAGGAATTCGGTTTCGACATCGGCAACGGTCAGGGTTTTAAGGCCCTGATAACGGCCGATGCCATGATCCTCATGCACCACGGCCGAGCCTTCATGCAGGTCTGCCAGTGTGTTGATGAGGCTTTCGGCATCCCGGGTTTTTCGGTATTTACGGCGCCTTGTTTGTCGCGCGCGTTCGCCAAAAAGCTGTGACTCGGTGATGATGGTGATACCTGCTTCATCCAGCTGCAGGCCATTTTCGAGCGGTGAATCGGTAATAAACAGTGACGATGTGGTATTGGAAACGAAATCACCGTAATTATTCACAAGCTGCGGCCTTATTCCGTGATGGGATAATAGCTCCAGCAAAAACTCGCGCCGACCGGCCGATTCTGCAGAAAAAAGAATCTTATGTGAATCAAGGGCTTGCAGGTAATTCTTCAGGGCGTCCAGAGGTTCTTCAGCATGCGGGTGTATGGTTAAAGGCGGTGGCGCTTTGAGCTCGATATTAAGGGTGGTTTCATCCTCCTTTTCATATTTATAGGATGAAAAAAGACTGAGTGGAAACGCCCCTAGTTTTTCAGTGAATTCACTGGTTTGCATAAATAACTGCTGTGGAGGCAGTAACGGATACGCCAGGTTATAGCGTCGTGATTCATAACGTGCCTGTACCTGCTCCAGAAAATGATCGCCGCCTTCATAAGCGGATTGTTCTATCAGAAACTGGGTTTTTTCAGGTAGATAGTCGAACAGTGTGTCGAGGTGATCAAAAAATAATGGCAGGTAATATTCGATGCCGGGTGACGACAGGCCCTGGCTGATATCCTGGTAGATGGGACAGGTTTTGGGATCTACCTCGAATTGCTGGCGGAAGTTCTGGCGGAAGGTTTTAATGCCTTCCTCGTCCAGCGGAAATTCCCTGGCCGGCAATAAACTGATCTGATCGAGTTTTTCAATGGAACGCTGCGAATCGATCTCAAAGCTGCGGATAGAATCGATCTCATCATCAAAAAATTCAATTCTGAATGGCAGGCGGCTGCCCATGGGAAACAAGTCAATGATGGACCCGCGGGTGGCAAATTCGCCGTGTTGCTCAACCTGCGCAACCGATTGATAGGCCTGTTCCGCCAGTTGTTGCTTGAATAGGGTTAGATCTTGCCTGTCGCCCGTTTTGAGTTGTAAAGCGCGCTGGCTGATGTAGTCAAGCGGAGAGACCTTTTGCAGCAGTGTGCCTATGGATAAAAACAATACCGAACGGGTTGAGCATTGCGGTAACCTTGCCAGGCAGCGTAAACGTTCAGAAATGATGTCCTGATGAGGCGAAAATTGATCGTAAGCCAGTGTTTCCAGGTCGGGGAAGTGCAACAGATTGAGTTCGCCATCCCTGAAAAAACGGATTTCTTTCTCCAGTTGCTCGGCATCAGCCATGTCATTGGTGACGATGACGGAGAGCCCTTTGAACTGTTTGATCTGGCGGGCGAGGAACAGGCTGCGGCTGCTGCCATAGAGTTGCCCTGTTTTATGAGATTCAGCCCGGGCGGGTATGGGACGCTTTAACATGGTGATGCGCAAGTTGCAAAAGGCTGCGATTGTACACCTTCGTTGTGCAGATTGAAGCCTGTGATCGGCAGAAAGCCGGGTTTGCGTTTCCGTGGGCAAAAAAAACGACGGCCGGAGCCGTCGTTGAGATCATCTGTTGCTAGTGGATTGTTAGCAACGAATAGGTTTGGACTCAGTTGGTGGCTTTAGCCGTGGACAGACCGAGGATTTCCCAGTCCTGCATGCCACCGCGGTACCACTTGATTTTGTTGGCCGGGTAACCAAATTTCAGCAGGTTTTTAATGTTGTTGGGAGATTGGCCGCACCACATGCCATTACAGAACATGACCAGGGTTTTGGCGTTGGAAAAATCCCACAGGCCTTCCAGGTTGCGTGCATTGAATGAGCCTTCCATGATTTCACCGATAGAAATGGGGTCAGCACCTTTAGCCGGGTTCAGATTGGTCCAGGGCAGATTTACCGCACCGGGAATGGTGCCTTTGGCAGCCCAGTCGGGAGTCCGTGAATCAACCACCAGGATGGAGTCGTCACCGTCATTCATCTTTTTCAGGTATCCGATCACTTCGACTTCAGCAATGGTTTCTACACCCGGAGCCAACGTGCCGGGTTGAATGCAAAAAGGTGGGCATTTACGGGAAGTTTTGGCAAAAGCGGGATTGACCGTGTTTTTCTGGTTCTGGTTACGCATGATTTTGACACTTTTACCACCATGTTTCACCGTGATGCTTTCCAGTTTGGGGGTAATATTTACCGCGGCAGAAAATGCTGAATTGCTGAATGTCAGACCGATGGCAATAGCACTGGCCGTCAGGATTTTAACTAATTTCATAATTCCTCCAAAGGGGATGTGGGTTAACAGTTATTGTTGTTGGCCCTCATCTAACAAGATGAGCCAGTCTATTCTCACCCATGCGCTTTTTTGGATGTAAAAAAGCGCATGGGAAGAAATTTGAGATTTTTTTTATTTTATTCGCACTCAGGCTCTTCCTCTTCTTCACCTTTTTTCTTCTTCTTTTTTTCTTTTTCTTCTTCAGCGCAAACTAAAGGAGAGGATAAGGAATCGAGGGATTTTCCGGTAAAATTGGCGGTAGCCGCAGAAGCCTGTCCGAGTACCATAAACGTGAATGCTGCTATCAGTACAGCGAGAATTTTATTCATTGATATATACCTGTGAAAATAAAGTTGATAGGAGTTAAAGCGTTGTAATTATTGTTGTGCAAACAATTGTAATGATAAAAGCGCTTGATGCAATTAAAATTAAAATTGTTAAGTTATTGAAAATTAAGGGTAATTGATTTTTAAAAAATATAACCCAAGGGATGATGAGGTACGTCTAACCTGAAACGTTTTAACAGGTATGAATTTATTTTGGCACGATCATGGTTTTTAAATTAACCGAATGCAATACCGTTTGAAACTCAAAATAAACCCTGAAGTCTCCATAGTCCCACTCGGTTATGGGGGGGTCGCCAACCGCATCATTGCGTTGAATGGGTTCGCCAAATTCTTCAAGAACCCTGTCCATGCTGATCCCGCGTTGGGGCATGATCATTCCATTGCCATCTTCATAGTGGCCCGGAATGGTCAGATTATCAGCCTGTAGCGCCGTGGATGTCAGTAAAAATATGCTTATGAATAGTTTTTGTGTAATCGACATGAGCTTCTCCTCTCTGGCTCATTATTCTTTCTAATGTAGTAACTATAGCATGACAGAATGGTTCGGCAACCTGTTCTCATGAAGGCCTTGGTTCGCACTTTGATTGCTGACGCTATTGGACAGCCCATCCTTTCATGTTTTAATGCCGCCCATGAAATTTCCGGTCGAATTACTCATCGGATTACGTTACACACGAGCCAAAAGACGTAATCACTTTATCTCTTTCATTTCCATGATTTCCATGTTGGGCATAGTGCTGGGCGTGATGGCATTGATCGTGGTTTTGTCGGTAATGAATGGGTTTGAACAGGAGTTGAAAGGACGCATTCTGGGCATGGTGTCCCATGTCACGGTTTCGACTTATGACAATCGCCTGACTGACTGGCAATCCCTGGGTAAACAGGTTTCTTTATACGATGAAGTGATCGGTGTCGCCCCCTATGTGGATGCAGAGGCCATGCTATCCAACAAGGCTTCTGTGAGTGGGGCCATAATTCGTGGCATTCTGCCCGAATACGAAACCGAGGTGTCGGAGATTCATCAACAAATGCTGTTTGGTAGCCTCGACGATCTGGTTGCCGGCGAGTATGGCATTATCCTGGGTAGCGGCCTGGCGTCCAACCTGGGTGTTGTGCCGGGCGACCGGGTGACGATGATCACGCCGCAATCGACGGTATCGGCGTTGGGTTTTTTACCACGCCTGAGGCGGTTCAAAGTGGTGGGTCTGTTCGAGATAGGTGTCTACGAATATGACAAGAGTTCCGCCATCATTCATGCCAAGGATGCCTCGACACTGTTTCGGCTGGACGGGGCCATGACCGGTTTGCGCCTGAAAGTGGCCGATATGGATAGTGCACCACTGATTCGACATGAATTACGCAATCAACTGGGAGCCGAATACTGGGTATCGGACTGGACCCTGCGCCACAGCAATTATTTTAAAGCGGTGCAAACCGAAAAGACGGTGATGTTTATTATTCTGTCGTTAATCGTGGCGGTGGCGGCCTTTAACATTGTATCGACCCTGGTGATGGTGGTCACCGATAAGCAATCGGATATAGCCATTTTGCGCACTTTGGGTCTGTCACCGGCTTCGGTCACCGGTGTGTTCATGATTCAGGGTACCCTGATCGGGCTGGTGGGCACCCTATTGGGTCTTATTGCAGGTGTAACGGTTGCGTCCTATATTGACGTGATCATACCGGCCCTGGAACACTTTTTTCACACCCAGTTTTTGCCCACGGGTGTTTATCCCATCACCGAACTACCGTCAGAAATGAAAAACTCGGATGTGATCCGTATCGGTATCCTGTCTTTTAGCCTGTCTATTCTGGCGACTATCTATCCCGCCTTGAGGGCATCACGAACCCAGCCGGCAGAGGCCCTGCGGTATGAATAATTGGGTATTGCAGGTGAATGGCCTGAATAAAACCTATCAGCAGGGTGAGTTATCCGTTGAGGTTTTAAGACAGGTGGATCTGCAGGTTGGTCGTGGTGAAAAGCATGCGATCATAGGTGCCTCGGGTGCCGGTAAAAGTACTCTGCTGCATCTGCTCGGCGGGCTCGACCGTGCCACATCCGGCGAAATCAAGGTCATGCAGCAAGATCTTGACAATCTTTCGGAAAAGAAATTGGGCCAGTTACGTAACCAGTACCTGGGTTTTATCTACCAGTTTCATCACCTGTTACCCGAGTTCGATGCACTTGAAAATATCATGATGCCGTTATTGATCCGGCGTACCCGCGAGCCCGAAGCCCGTGAACAGGCAATGGACCTGTTACAGCAGGTGGATCTTGAACACCGGGCCCGACACAAACCTGGGGAGTTATCCGGGGGCGAGCGGCAGCGCATTGCACTGGCCCGTGCGCTGGTCACCAACCCGGCCTGTGTACTGGCGGATGAACCCACTGGCAACCTGGATGAGAAAACCGCCGCTTCGATGCTGGATTTACTGATGACGCTGAATGAATCCAGAGACACCGCCCTGGTGATCGTTACCCATGACATGAAGATTGCCTCCAGCATGCAGACTGTATGGGAAATGCAAGACGGTGGCCTGGTTAAGCACGCTTAAGGAAACTGAAGCAGACCAGCCACGACTGGATTCAGGGATCAGGTTTGAAGATGCAGGCTATGCCCGTAGGCCAGCATGACCGGCATTTGGAATACCAGGTGGCTGCTGTCTGATACCAGGCTTTTACTGCCGGTGACATTAAATCGATAGTCAATCCAGTCAGCCAAATGGTTACTTAGCCAGCGGCAAATCAGGTAACCCGCAATCATTAATAGCACAATTCTAAAACTGGTCCCGATTGATGGGAACAGTTGGATGTCGGTATTTTGCGGAATGATCACCTGGTGAAAAAACAGAAGCCCGATGGCAATACAACCGAGTAGTGGCATGGCAATGGCAGGGTGATTGAAAAACGGTATAAAAGCGAATAATAGGCTTGCCACAAACAGGATGTTGATGGTGTTGATGAGAAAGTCTTTTTCTACAAATAAATTTAAAAGGTCGGCATAACTTGTTGATTCTACGATTAATGGAAACATCATGAAAGCAATCAGCAGGAGTAATAAGACCCTCGCAACAGGACAGTAAACATGTTCCATTAACCATTCTGCCGAGGTGATGTAAAGCAGGTGTTTGTGTAGCAGCGAGCACAGATAGGCCAATGCCGTGGATAGTAATACGATGGCAATAGAAAAGCCCAGAAACTGCAGACTGAACAGGATGTCGAGCATTATTGTTTAATGCGTTTTTTTCGTTGTGCGATATGCAGCACTATCTGTAAACGCCACAGTAAACGAACCAGAAGAAAACCGATAAAGGCACTCAGGGAGGCGACGATAAAACAGCCCAGTAAAAAAGGTTGCCAGATCAGCCCCAATTCGGTGGCCAGCCAGTCAAATGAAAGTTCAAAGTGAAATTCACCCAGTTGTGTATCCAGAATGCGGGCGCCGATCAGGTAACAGAAATAGAACATGGGCGCGATGGTGACCGGGTTGCTGATCCAGACGGTGGGGACTGCAATCAGAATATTGACGCGAAACAGGATAGCCCCCAGCGCGGCGATGAGCATTTGAAAAGGCAGAGGGACGAATGCACAGAACAATCCAACGGCCATGGCGCCGGACACAGAACGTCGATTGATATGCCAGATATTGGGATTCTGAAGCATGGGCCCCAGTTTTTTGAGAATCTTGTGATCCTTAATCCGGGAAGGATGCGGTATTAATTTTTTTACAATTTTTCTGGCCATATCCGGATTGTGTTTCGGGTCTTTATCAATTAAGTTAGCGAACGAGGTTTTAGCATTATTTGTACTTTTTCGACAAGCGGAAGCGTAAAAGGCGAATCGCGTAAAGGTCTCAAAATTCTTTCACAGGGAATCGGAATCTATGTTGAGTGCAGGGATAGCTCTTTTAGCCGGATCAATAACAGCCTGCCTGTTACCCTGGAATATAGATGTCTTCTGGTTGTCCTACCTGCCATTTTGTCTCTTTTTTGTTGTCACGAATCCGCGCTGGCGAGTAGCCTGGCTGATCCTGGCCAGCTTTTTATGGACATCTCTGTTTATCTACTGGCAACTTGAACAACGCCTTCCTGTTGAGCTGAATAATAAAAGACTTGCTGTCGTTGGGGAAGTTATAACTATCCCGAAGTTGACCTCGGGCAATTCCAGTTATCTGTTCAGGCCCCATGCCATCGAGGATTACCACGGCAGGCTTCCCGGTCTGATGAAACTGTACTGGAGAAAGTCGCCTGACTCCCTGGCGGCCGGCCAGGTATGGCGCCTCAAGGTTAAAATCAAACGCCCGCATGGATACCAGAACCCAGGCGGTTTTGACTACGAACGTTGGCTGTTCAGCAAAGGGATCGGCGCCACCGGTTATGTCATTAATGCAGCTGAAAACCGGTTACTCCATGAAAACGGCGTTTCTCTCAATCACTATCGTCAACGCATCAACGAGCGCATCGAACGCTATTGTGCAGATTGCGACAACCTGGGCCTGATCCAGGCTTTGGCGCTGGGCTACCGTGGCAATATTCAGCACAAGCATCGAAGCCTTCTGCAACAAACGGGTACGGCACATCTTATTGCTATCTCCGGCCTGCATATCGGTATCATTGCCGCGGTATTTTACTTTCTGGGCCTGAAGTTTTGGGCGCTGGGATTTTATCGCTACCGGCTTAATCGTCGCGAATTTGCCCTGTTGTTAAGCTGGGTCGCCGCCTTTGGTTACAGCCTGGCTTCCGGTTTTGATCTGCCGGCTCAACGCGCGATGATCATGCTCACGGTAATTTTTGCCAGTGTGTGGATGAGAATTCCCCTCAACTTGTTAAACAGTATTTTTGTGGCACTGGTTGTGGTGTTGATAGTGTCTCCACTGGCGGTTCTGTCCGAATCCTTCTGGTTGAGTTTTTCAGCATTGTTTGTGATCGCTCTGGGCAGCCGCCTGTTGCAGGGTCAACAGTCACGTTTTCGTCAACTGGTGTTCATACAATTGCTGTTTTCGCTGTTATTTATTCCCCTGAGCATCGTGATTTTTAATCAGGTGCACCTGGCCAGTTTTATGGCCAATCTGGTGGCGGTCCCGCTGATCAGTTTTATTGTTGTGCCCCTGAATTTTTTATTAATCACCCTGTTATGGCTGCCTGAGGGTTGGTTACAGGGGCTGTATCAAGGGGTTGATGGTTTGTTGGGTTTGTTGACGACCTATTTGCAATGGCTACAGGACCTGGGCCTGCATGCCAGAGACGTGGCTGATATCCAGATATGGACACTGGTACTGTTGGTTCTGTTGAGCTTGCTCATACTCAAACCGTTTAAAGTGCTGGGCCTGCAATCCTGGTTGCTGTTGCTGCCGTTGCTGATTGTGTGGCCGGTCTCACCGCGTCCTGAGGCGGGGTTGCAAGTGGCAGTGCTGGATGTTGGTATGGGCAACGCCATAGTGGTTAAAACCCGTCAGCACAGCCTGGTGTACGATTTTGGACCGGGCTATGAAAGTGGTTTCAGCCTGGGGGAGTGGGTGTTGATGCCCTATTTACAACATCAGGGTATTGACCGGCTTGATCGAATCGTTATCAGTCATTCGGATCAGGACCACATGGGAGGCCTGTATGCTATTCAATCCCGCTTGCAACATGACGCTGTTTTTTCGGGTACACCCGAACAGGTCAAAAAGCGCTTGCCGCAACTGGGCCCCGTGCGTGATTGTCACCAACAACCTCCCTGGGTGTGGGATGGTATTCGTTTTACCTTCCTGGCTGCGCCGACCACAAAAAAGGAAAGCGATAATAATCGATCCTGTGTGCTATTGATTGAAAACGGTAACAGCCGGGTTTTGATTGCCGGTGATATTGAGTCAGACCAGGAATACAAATTGTTAAATAGTTACGCCGAAAAAATGCCGTCGACGATTTTGATAGCACCGCATCATG
This sequence comes from Gammaproteobacteria bacterium, assembly GCA_024763185.1. Classification (GTDB taxonomy): domain Bacteria; phylum Pseudomonadota; class Gammaproteobacteria; genus JACNJF01. The sequence continues at coordinate 12,379 of JANTFY010000018.1, forward strand.
GAAGCCTGACCTCGTCTTCCAGCGCTTTCGTTAAAGCAGTGAGCCCGAATGCCGTGGTGTTTACCACGGGTTACCTTAATCGCTGGGGGTTCCCGAGGCCCGAGGTATTGTCGCGCTATCAAAAAGTGGGGGCTGAAATCTATCGCACGGACCAGGATGGTGCGGTATCTATACATTGCTTCAGCAACGATTGCAGTCTGCAACGCTACCGATCCAGCAAGCCCCGTATATGGTACTGACAAAGACGGACTTTATCAGTATGATGCCGACCAAACTACAGAGATACGCAGGAGAATAATGTGTTAGAACTGGTTCAGGCCGGTGGATGGCTCATGTACCCCATCCTACTTTGCTCGGTCATTGCCGCCGCCATCATTGCCGAACGTTTATGGACTTTACAGACCAAGAAGGTTATTCCGGCAAAACTCATGACCGGTATCTGGAATCTGCTGAATAAGGATCAGCTCACCGAAAAACACATTGTGGAAATAGAACAGGGATCACCGCTTGGCAGGGTACTCGCTGCCGGATTGATCAATCGCCATCTGTCTCGTGACCTGGTGCGCGAAAGCATTGAAGAAACCGGGCGCTTTGTGGCGCATGAACTGGAACGTTTTATGAGTACGCTGGGCACCATCTCCACCGTCACCCCGTTGCTGGGCTTGCTCGGTACGGTCATTGGTATGATCAAGGTATTTACCGCGATCACCACCGTGGGCGTGGGGGATCCCGCTACCCTGGCTGGCGGTATTTCCGAGGCTCTGATTACCACTGCTACCGGATTAAGCGTGGCAATACCCAGCGTCATCTTCCACCGTTACCTGAAGCGCAAAATTGATGAACTGGTGGTCGGCATGGAGCAGGAGGCCATGAAACTGGTCGAAGTACTGCACGGTGAGCGCCAACTGGTGAAACCCGAGGGCTAGTCAAGGTGCAATTTCGCAGCCAGATCCAGGAAGATGAATCCGAAGTCAATCTGACACCGTTAATCGATGTGGTGTTCCTGCTGTTGATATTCTTCATGGTTTCCACCACCTTCGATACCACCTCGGAGCTGAAGATAGAATTACCGCAAGCCTCTGAACAACAGTCCCCGCAGCAGGTGGATAAAATGCTGGTGATGATTGACCCGAAGGGTAACTTTTATTTAAACGGCAAGCGCCTGAAAAACACCAAGGCTGAATTATTGATGCTGGAAATGCATCGCCTCGCGGGCAGTAATAAAGATATTCCGGTGGTGATCCAATCGGATGCCAAATCACCGGTGCAATCGATGGTTACCGCCATGGATGTAGTGGGGCAGATGGGACTTACACGACTGTCCATTGCCACCACCAAACCCGCCAAATGACATGTATTCCGGTCTGGGTAATTTAAACGGTCGTAATGCCTATAAAGCCATGGTCTCTCTGGCCATGCGTTACAAGGTCTATTTCTTCTGGGCCATTGTTGGCATGATTATATTTGCCATTACCGAGGCTATGTTCGCCTACCTGATGAAACCGATGATGGATGATGGTTTTATCAAAAGGGATGAATTCATCCTCACCCTGATACCGATCGCCATCGTAGTACTTTTTCTGGTGCGCATGGTGGCAGCATTTTTGCGCACCTATTACATGGCTTATATCGGGCGCCAGGTGATTAATGAACTGCGTCAACAGGTTTTTTCAAAGCTGCTCACCTTGACTTCATATGAATATGATAAGACCTCCAGCGCCACCATTCTGGCCAAGTTTTCTTTCGATATTGAACAGGTCGCTTCTTCGGTATCCGTCGCGCTTACCGTATTTATCCAGGATACCCTGCGTATAGTGGCGTTACTGTTATATATGTTCTGGTTGAGCTGGCAGTTATCGCTTATTTTCCTGGTTGTGGGCCCGATGGCCCTTCTGGTGGTTATAAAAGTGTCGGCCCGATTCCGTCGCATCAGTAAAAACATCCAGAAGTCGATGGGTGTTGTCTCTCATGTGGCCCAGGAAGTCATAGAGTCCAATCGTGTCGTCAAAATCTTTGGGGGTGACGAGTTTGAACAGGAAAAATTTCAGCGCATCAACCACAGCAATTTACGCCTGAATCTGAAAATGGCAACGGCCCAGGCTATCAGCACTCCGCTGATACAATTGATTGCCGCCATCGGTTTTGCCTGTATCGTGGCGTTTGCGACATCAGAATCCATGGTAGGTGAGATCAGTTCAGGGGATTTCATTTCTTTCATTATCGCCATGACGGCTCTGTTTGCACCGATGCGCAGCCTGTCGAAGGTTAATGCCAAGATTCAACAGGGAATAGCGGCCGGTGAATCGGTATTTGAATTTCTGGGTAAGTCCAGTGAGCTGGATAAGGGTACCGTCAGTCTTGACAGGGCTCGCGGACAGATAGAATTTCAACGGGTTTCATTTAATTACCCGGGACATGAAACGCGTGTGCTGGATGAAATCAATCTCAAGGTTTATCCGCACCAGACAGTAGCCATCGTAGGTCGGTCCGGCAGTGGTAAGACGACCCTGGTTAACCTGCTGCCACGATTATATGAACTTTGTAGTGGTCAATTGACTCTCGACGGAGTCGATATTCGTCAATACAAACTGGCTGACCTGCGCCGGCAGATAGCCTATGTCGGCCAGGATGTTCGCCTGTTTAATGATAGCGTACGTAACAACATTGCCTATGGTGCTCTGGTGCAGGCTTCCGAGGAACAGATAATCGATGCCGCCAAACAGGCCTATGCCTGGGAATATATTGAAAAACTGCCGCAGGGGCTCGATACCGTGGTGGGTGAAAAGGGAGTGTTACTGTCGGGCGGACAGCGCCAGCGTCTGGCTATTGCAAGGGCCCTGTTAAAGGATGCGCCCATCCTGATACTGGATGAGGCCACTTCGGCGCTGGATACCGAATCCGAGCGCCACATTCAACATGCGATCGAAAATTTAATGAATAACCGTACCACCCTGGTGATTGCGCATCGGCTGTCCACCATTGAGCATGCTGATCAAATACTGGTGATACAACAGGGAAAGATCATCGAGCAGGGCACGCATCGTGAATTGATCGAGCAGGACGGTGTTTATGGACGGTTGCATACCCTGCAATTCAGCGAGCAGGGCGAATAATCCTGCATGTCAAAACACGAGCGCAGCAAGGGCTGGTGGTTATGGTCGATTAACCCGATATCGGTTGCGCTATGGCCGTTTTCCTTTCTGTTCTGCATACTGGTCCATGTCCGAATCCGTTTATACCGGTGGCACTGGTTCAAATCTTTTAAACTGGATAAACCGGTCATCATCGTCGGCAACATCTCGGTGGGTGGTACCGGTAAAACTCCCGTTGTGCAAATTCTGGTCAACTTGCTGAAAGAGCAAGGCCGTACACCGGCGATTCTGACGCGCGGTTACAAAAGCGATTTCGAAGCAGATACCCTGTTGCTTGAACCGGGACAGCACTCGGAACAGGCCGGTGATGAAGCCAACATGTTGGCGGAATTGTGTGACTGCCCCATGGCGCTTGGAGCAGACCGGGTAAAGACGGCTCAAGCACTGTTAAAAAGATTTCCACAAATCGACGTGCTGGTGGCTGATGATGGGCTGCAGCATTATGCACTGCAACGTGATATGGAAATCGCTGTTTTTCAACCCGGTGCTTATGGCAATGGGTTTTGCCTGCCTGCCGGCCCGTTGCGCGAACCGCAAAGTCGACTGCGACAGGTTGATCTGGTCATAGAACGTGGTTCGCAGCAAGTTCATGAGCGTTTTGGTCAGTGCTGGAATCTGCAGGCCCCCGATTTGACCCGGGCATTGGATTCTTTTTGCGGGCAGGCGGTTTATGCGCTGGCGGGTATTGGGTTGCCGCATGTTTTTTTTGAAGGCCTGGAAAAAGCCGGATTGAGTATTCAATCTTTCGCTTTTTCCGATCATCATCGTTTCCAAGAGCAGGATATCCAGGCTTTGCAGGATCGCCCAATACTGGTTACGCATAAAGACGCCGTCAAACTGCGTGGCTTTGCCAGTGATAATATCTGGGTGGTTCCACTCGAACTGGAGCTGTCGGATGATTTACAATACCATTTAAATCACTTGCTGGAGTCAAAACTACGTGGATAAACATTTACTCGATATACTGGTGGACCCGGTAACCAAGGGCCCTTTGCTGTATGACAAAAAAAAGCAGGAGTTGCTGTCACGCAGTTCACGCCTGGCCTATCCCATTCGTGATGGTATTCCGGTCATGCTGCCGGAAGAGGCACGCGAGTTGAGTGCCGAGGAAGTAGAAGCCCTTCAACGCTGATGTTGCCAGATTTCAAGGTCGTCATTCCGGCCCGTTATGCATCCACCCGCCTACCGGGTAAACCCCTGTTGACGCTGATCGATAAACCGATGATTGAGTGGGTTTATCAGGCAGCCAGTTCCAGCCAGGCCAACGAAGTTATCGTGGCGACCGATGACGGTCGCATCATCGATTGTGTAGAAGGCTTCGGCGGCATTTGCTGTAAAACCCGTGATGACCATGAAACCGGCACCGATCGTATTGTCGAAGTCAGCGAATCCATGGGCTGGTCAGATGACTCGATTATCGTCAACCTGCAGGGTGATGAACCCCTGATGCCGGCTCAAAACATGACCCAGGTCGCCACAAACCTGGTGGAGTCGGGCTGCGATATGGCCACTTTGCATAAATCGATTGATGCTAAAGCCGCCGAAGATCCCAACCTGGTCAAGTTGGTGACCGACAAAGACGGTCGCGCACTGTACTTCAGCCGATCAAAAATTCCGTTTGATCGAGAAACCGGTAACGCGGTTTACTGCGGACATATCGGTTTGTATGCTTATCGCGTCGGATTTCTAAAAACCTATACCCGGTTAAAACCCTCCATGCTTGAACAAAGCGAAAAGCTGGAGCAGTTAAGGGCGTTGTTTTACGGTTACAGCATCCACACTGAAGAAGCGCGCGAGAAACCGGGTCCTGGTGTAGATACACCGCAGGACCTTGAACGGGTCAGTGATCAGATCAGGTTGCTGAAGTAATGGACTACCAGTGGAAAATTGATAATCACGAAATCGTTTTTCAGGGGTATTTCCGTATTGAGAAATACGATTTACAGCACGAAAAATATGCCGGAGATTGGACCGGTACTTTTCAACGCGAAATATTTGAACGCGGCTCAGCGGTTGCCGTTTTACCCTATGATCCAATAAGGGACAGAGTCATATTGATCGAACAGTTTCGGGCCGGGGCGATCGGGACCCTGGACAGGCCCTGGATGAAAGAAATCGTGGCCGGCATCATTGAGCACGGGGAGTCGCAACAGGAAGTGGCCGAGCGTGAAAGCCTGGAAGAGGCGGGTTGTAAAATTCTGCAACTAGAAAAAATTTCTCAATACTATGTGAGCCCCGGTGGAACCACGGAACAATGTGCGCTCTATTGCGGCCGTGTCGATAGCGAGGGCGTTGGCGGTGTGTTCGGCCTGGACCATGAATTTGAAGATATTCTGGTTGAAGCCGTGACTTTCGAGCAGGCCAGGGCCTGGCTACTGGATGGCACGGTTAACTCCGCAGCCAGTATTATTGCATTACAGTGGTTGATGCTTAACCGTGAGCAATTGCGGCAACGCTGGAACTGATTAAATCGAAAAGCCAGGCGATATACTGGCGACAAATACCGGGTTGCAGAAAAAAGTTAATTGCCAGGTCGATTGAATTCAGCCACGATGGTGGGCCAGGCCTGCCTGATATTGTTCAGGTTATAACCACCACCGCCCAATCCAATCATACGGCCCTGACAATATTTATCAGCCAGTCGGCATAAACTGCGGGCAGCGAGTTGATACGATTGAGTTGAAAATTCCAGGTGTGTAATCGGGTCACCTTTCATACTGTCGGCGCCACACTGCAGAATGATAAATTCCGGTTTTACGCGGTCGATAAAAGCTTCGGCCTCCACCCAATGTTTTGCAAACTGATCATCATCGGCGTACATGGGTAGCGGGTAGTTTCTTTTACTGCCCCGGGCTGGGCCTGTTCCGGTTTCATCGGCATCCCCGGTACCGGGAAAAATGAACCGTCCATCTTCATGAAAATCGACAATGAAAAGATCCGGGTCGCTTTCGTAATTATATAAAACACCGTCGCCATGATGCGCGTCGATATC